>NZ_JBQLZR010000084.1:0-21851 GCF_052168375.1 Glycocaulis sp. | reverse complement strand
GGTGGCCGGGCGGAGCCAGCGGCTCCGCCTTGCCGCAATTGCGGGCATCTGCGCTTAACGAGCGGGCAGGCTGGCTGCTGCTGCAACGCAGCACGCGGGCGGGCGCTGACAAGGCGTCACTGCCGGACGCAGGCTCACCCCCTGTTTTTGGGCCAAGGGGTAATCCGCACATGGAAGACGCTGCCTTCTCCGCAGGCGATATCGCCTGGATTCTGACCGGCGCGGCGCTGGTCCTGATGATGACGGTGCCGGGACTGGCGCTGTTCTATGGCGGCATGGTGCGCCGGACGAGCGTGTTGTCGACCCTGATGCATTCGCTCGCTGCCGCAGTGCTGGTGACCGTCACCTGGGCGCTGGCAGGCTACTCGCTCGCGCTGACAGGGGATGGCGATTTCATTGGCGGTTTTGACCGGCTTTTCCTCGCTGGCCTTGCCCCGGACAATGATACGGGCGGTCTTCCCGAGCCGCTTTTCATCCTCTTCCAGCTCACCTTTGCCATCATTACGGTGGCGATCATTTCTGGCGCAGCGGCAGAGCGGATGAGCTTCAAGGCGTGGGTCATCTTTGTCCCGCTCTGGCTGCTTCTGGTCTATGCGCCGGTGGCCCACTGGGTATGGGGCGGGGGCTTCCTGCACCAGGCGGGCGTCATCGATTTTGCCGGCGGCGCCGTGGTGCACATCAATTCGGGCGTGGCCGGTCTGGTCCTCGCCCTGATGCTGGGCAAACGCCGGGGCTGGCCGAAGGAAGGTCACCCGCCGCACAATCTCGTGCTGACGGTGATCGGTGCAGGCCTGCTCTGGGTCGGCTGGTTCGGCTTTAATGGCGGCTCGGCGCTGGCGGCCAATTCGCTGGCAGCCCATGCTGCCCTGGTGACCCAGATTGCTGCCGCCGTTGCCGCTCTGGTCTGGGGCGGTCTGGAATGGGTGCTACGCGGCAAGCCAACGGTTCTGGGCGCGGCCTCCGGCGCGGTTGCCGGTCTGGTGGCGATCACGCCAGCGGCAGGTTTTGTCGGCCCGCAGGCGGCATTCGCGCTGGGCGCGGCCGGTGCCATAGCGGCCTATTTTGCCGTCACTGCGCTCAAGTCCGCGCTGAAATACGATGACAGCCTGGATGCGTTCGGCCTGCACGGCGTTGCCGGTTTTGCTGGCGCCGTGCTGACCGGCGTGTTCGCGAGTTCCGCCATCGGTGGCACGGCAGGGGCGATTGAAGGCAACTGGCTTTTGGTCTGGACGCAGACCTGGGGTGCGCTGGCCGCCGCTGCGTGGTGTGCGATCGGCACGTTTGTCATCCTCTTCCTCATCGGGCGCGTCGTGAAGCTGCGCATCGAGGAAGAATACGAAGTTACCGGTGTCGACATCGCGCTGCATGGCGAGAGCGCCTGACGACAATCCGGCTTTACCAGTCCTCCCTGACTGAAAACCCCGCCAGCTTTCACTGGCGGGGTTCTTTTTGTCAGCGTGCGCAGAAGTCTCAGCTCCATTCGCAAACCGCCAGGGCGGTCTTGAGCATGGCTACGAGCGCACGCGGCGAGGTGGTCTCCTGATTGGAATGGTAGTTCACCGTGGGCACTTGCAGGCTCGCGCCGGTGAATTCGCCCTTGGACTGTGCGGCAATCTTGCCGAGCTCTGTCATGCCGATGCCCTTGAGGGGCTGGCCGCGACGGGCGCGCGCCGCATTCTCCGCCTCGATGAAGGCATCCTTGAAGATGATGGGCGCACCGGCCTTTGCGGCTGCGCGCTCCACCCGCTCCACCATTGTTTCGTTGAAGCTGGCGCTGGCATCTCGGCGGCGCAGGATTACGGCGCCAGCCAACATGGCGGCAGAATCGTCAAACGGGCTGGTATCGAGTGCGAGCACGTCCTTGCGGGCCTTGAGACGCGCCGTGGCCCAGGCGAGGAAATGCGCCGCCGAGCGGCCAATCTCCTCCTCGGCAGTAAAGACGATGATGCCGGACAGCCCCAGCTCTGCAGCGATACGCAGGACCGCGACAGACACTGGATTATCGAGCTGGCCGGACACTTGCCCCCCGGCGCTACGGTCAAGCGCGCGGGCAAAGCTGACCGGGGTGCCGGGGCTCAAGGAGGGCAGGCCGGCAATGTCGAGAACGATGCGGCCTTCGCCATCAAGTCGTGCGCCCGACACATCGCCATAGGCGAGGCGCCCGCCAGTCTTGCGGTCATAGGCGAAGACTTCTTCGCCGCCATAGCGTTCATTGACGCGTGCAGCGAGGATTTCAGACGCCACGGCCTGCTCGCCATATTTTTCGTTCTTTACCGCATGGGCGGCATAGATGGCGGCTCCGTCAGGCGCGATGACCGCGCCGTGCCGGTCGACATGGGCGAGGAAAACCGGTCCGGGCCTGCCGGTGTCGATCACGCACAGATTGGCATGGCGCTCCGGCGAAAAGCCGAGGCCCGCAAAATCGCGCGCGAGATGATCGAGAAAGGGTGTCTCGTGGCCAACGACGCTGGGAAAGTCGAGATATTCGTTGGTCTTGGCCAGAATCCGCGCGGCGAGATCGATCTCGCCAGCCACGTTCATCTAGAGCTTCTCCACAAAGACGGTGCCTGCCGAATAGCCCGCGCCGAACGAGCAGATGACGCCCTTGTCGCCCGAGCCGAGATCCTCGGAGTGCTTGTGGAAGGCGATGATGGACCCCGCAGACGAGGTGTTGGCGTATTCATCAAGGATGGTCGGCGCGTCTTCGCCGCCGGCCTCGCGCCCGAACACCTTCCTGGCGATCATCAGGTTCATGTTGATATTGGCCTGGTGCAGCCAGACGCGCTTCATGTCGTCGGGCTGAAGGCCCAGATCGTCCATGTGCTCGCGGATCATGTCCGATACCATCGGTACGACTTCCTTGAACACCTTGCGGCCTTCCTGAACGAAGAGGCGGTCATCCTTGGGCGAGCCGTTCTGCAAGGGACGGTTGTCGCCGGTGGCGCGTTCGGTGCGGTTCAGGAAGCCGAAATTATTGCGGATATTGTTGGAGAACTGCGTTTTCAGGCGCGAGCCGATAATGCGCCAGCCGCCTTCGCCCAGTTCCGCGCGCTCCAGCAGCACGGCTGTTGCCACATCACCGAAAATGAAGTGGCTGTCGCGGTCGCGCCAGTTGAGGTGGCCGGACGTTATCTCCGGGCTGACCACCAGAATGGCGCGGGCATTGCCCGCGGCAATCATGTCTGCGGCGGCCTGCATGCCAAACGTCGCGGACGAGCAGGCGACATTCATGTCGAAGCCGAAGCCATGCTCCATGCCCAGCGCCATCTGCACCTCGATGGCAACGGCCGGATAGGCGCGCTGCATGTTGGAGGCGGCAACGATGATGCCGTCAATATCGGCGGGCGTGCGGCCGGCGCGCTCCAGCGCGTCGCGGGCAGCGTGCGCGCCGATCTCGGCAAGGATGGCGACTTCGTCATTGGAGCGTTCGGGGATGTTGGGCATCATCCGCGTGATGTCGAGAACGCCGTCCTTCTCTACCACATAGCGAGACTTGATGCCGGAGGCTTTCTCGATGAATTCGGCCGAGGAAGGCGTCAGTGCTTCCAGCTCGCCGCGCTCGATCTCTCCGGCATGTTCGGCATTATAGCGCTCGGCATAGGCATTATAGGCCGCAACCAGCTCTTCATTGGATATGGAGTGGGGCGGCGTCCACAGCCCTGTGGCGCGAATGACGGCTGCACTCATCGTAATCCCCGGACGATTCCTGATCGTTTATTGTTGCTTACCCTAGACCTCACCGGGCGCAAGTGTCGACCGTCGCGACGTCTACGGGGCTCCGCAATAGCCCAAATCGCGCCGGCGTGCATGTGGTATGCACACAACACCGGAGCGGCTTTCAATGGGCTCAGCCGTTGCGGCCGCCGCTGATCACACGGTGAATCGGCTCAGGCCGCTCGCGGATCACGCCGTCACCATCGGTGCACTGATATTCCAGAATACCGCTCGGCCCGTGGCGTCCGCCCATCTCGCAATCGCGGTCCAGCGCGTTCTCGGGCGGCCGGTTGGCACAGGCCGCCACGGTCAGTGCAGTGGTAATGGCAAAGATGGCAAGGGCGGTTCGTTTCATGATGGCCTCGACAGGGCTGCGCATTCCTCGTGGCGAAAACAGGTGACCAGATGGTCGTTGACCATACCGGTTGCCTGCATGAAGGCATAGACGATCACCGGGCCGCAAAACTTGAAGCCTTCCTTTTTCAGGGCCTTGCTCATCGCCTGGCTTGCCGGTGTCTCGGCGGGTACGGCATGGCGTTCGCTGAACCGGTTCTGGACCGGCTCGTCATCGACGAAATCCCACAGGAAGGGGCTGAAGGCCACACCGCGCTCGCGCATGGCGAGATAGGCCTTCGCATTGCCGATAGCGGCCTCGATCTTGGCACGTGAGCGGATGATGCCGGGATTGGCCAACAGGCGCGCAATGTCGGTCTCGTCGTAACGCGCCAGCGTTTCCGGATTGAAGCCGTCAAAGGCTTCCAGAAAAGCCTCGCGCTTTCGCAGAATGGTGATCCAGCTGAGGCCGGCCTGAAAGCCATCGAGGATCAGCTTGGCGAACAGGGCCTCGCTATCGCGTTCGGGCACGCCCCATTCGGTGTCGTGATAGTCGATATAGAGCGGGTCCTCACCCGGCCATGCGCAGCGATGGATCATTCCGCCTTCCCCTTTGATTATGTCAGCCAAGCACCGCTTGGGCTTGCGGCCAAGTGAACAAATCCTAATCGTCCTTCAGGGACCGCCCCTTGATCACGGCAGCCGGCCCGAAACGGGCGCGGGCCTTGTCCATGGCACGCTCGGCGGCGGCGCGCTTCAACCCGTCCGGATCCAGCAGGTCGCGCGCATCGCCGCTGGCTGGTTCCAGATCGCTGAACCCGATGCCGATGAGGCGGTAGAGCGGTCCTTCCGCCTCGGCGCGCAGGAGGTCGCGGCCCGCGCGGAAGAGTGTGTCGGCAAGCTGCGCCGGCTGGGTCAGTGTCCGGCGCCGTGTCAGCGAGCGAAAGGAGGCGGTCTTCAGTTTCAGCGTGACGACGCGTCCGGCAATGCCTTGCGCCTTCATCCGGTCAGCCACCTTTACACACAGCGGCCAGAGGCGCTTTTCCAGTACGTCATGGCGCCCCACATCATCGAAGAAGGTGGTTTCTGCCGACACGCTTTTGCGTTCGCCGTCACGGGCAACAGGGCGGTTGTCGATGCCCTGGGCCAACCGCCACAGGCGTGCGCCTGAAGGGCCGTGGCGGCGTACAAGTGCGTCTTCGCCTCTGGCGATGACATCGCCCAGCGTCCTCAACCCGTCGCGGTTGAGTGTGGCGGCAAAGGCCGGGCCGACGCCGAAGACGCTCTGAACCGGGCGCGGGCGCAGGAAGTCTACCGCCTCGGCCCGACCGATCACGGAAAACCCGTCCGGCTTGTCGAGTTCGGAGGCGGTCTTGGCGAGAAACTTGTTGTAGCTGAGGCCAACCGAAACGGTGACGCCCACCTCCGCCTTGATCCGGGCCGCCAGCTTCATCAGCGTGACGGCAGGCGGCTGACCATGCAGGCGCTGAGTGCCGGTGAGATCAAGGAAGGCCTCGTCGATGGATAGCGGTTCTACCGCTGGCGTCACGTCCTCCATCATCTCGCGGATGCGCTTGCCTTCTGCGGCGTAGAGGCTCATGCGCGGGCGGATGACGACCGCATCGGGACAGGCTTTGAGCGCCTTGAACATGGGCATGGCCGAGCGCACGCCGTGCAGGCGTGCCACATAGCAGGCGGTCGCCACCACGCCGCGCCGTCCGCCCCCGATGATGACCGGTTTGTCGGCGAGCGAGGGATCATCGCGCTTCTCGATCGAGGCGTAGAAGGCATCGCAATCGATGTGGGCAATGGAGAGGGTGTCGAGTTCGTCGTGGGCAAAGACCTTGCGCGAACCACACGCGCCACAACGTGGCGGCTCTGCAGGCGCCAGGCATGACCGGCAATAGCCGGTCATGGCCGTTGTTCCAGCGGCCACAGCCAGGCTGCGCCGCGTACGCCGGACGAATCGCCATGCCGGTTCACCACCACGCGGGTGCGCATCTCGTCGGAGAAGACATGCGGGGCGAGGCGCGCTTGCAGATCGGCTGCAAGCCCCGGCAGGTTCGACAGGCCGCCGCCGAGCACGATGACATCCGGGTCAAGCACGTTGACGATTGTCGAGAGTGAGCGGGCCAGCCGGCCGGCATGGCGTTCAAGGCTGGCGCGCGTTTGGACGTCTCCGCCAGCGGCCCTTGCGGCAATGGCATCGGCGGAGAGTGCCTCGCCGGTCATGCGTTCATGATCACGGGCCAGCGCGGGTCCGGAGCACCAGCTTTCCACACAGCCCTGGCGTCCACATCCGCAATCTGGGCCGGGGACTTCGTCGGCAGACGGGCGGGGCAGGGCGGTGTGGCCCCATTCGCCGGCAATCAGACCGCCACCTTCATGCAGCCTGCCATTAATGACGATACCGCCGCCGACCCCGGTGCCGGCGATGACGCCGAAGACACAATGTTCGCCTGCACCTGCGCCATCGACGGCCTCGGACAGGGCAAAGCAGTTTGCGTCGTTGGCGCAGCGCACGCTCTGTCCCAGAGCGGCCTCAAGGTCGCGGTCGAGGGCGTGGCCGTTCAGTTGCGAGGAGTTGGCATTGCGAACAAGGCCGGTGCGGGGATTGATCGAACCGGGATGGCCGACGCCGATCGTGACCGGGCCTGCGCCGGTTTGCTGGCGGATCGCGGCGACAAGATCGCGAATCGATTCGATCATCCCGACATAGTTTTTCGACGAGGCCGTGCGCTGGCGGGCCAGAATCGCCCCTTCTGCGTCCAGCGCTGCGGCTTCGATTTTCGTGCCGCCCAGATCAACGCCTATGCGGATCATGCGCCCTTTCCCGCCTGCAGCAGCCTCTGCGTGTTTTTGCCCGGCCCGGCAAAGCCTTGCCAGGCTGGGTTTCCCGGTGTTCTTATCTTGTTCCTTACCGGGTTCCTAGCGCCCGACTCATCGTTGATTAAGGAAAGTAGGGTTTACTCTCCCCCGGATGGTCAATCGCCCACGCCAAAGGCGGGGCAAACGGGGAAAGCGCGCGGTCGCCATGCTGCAGGTCATGTCCAAGAAAGTTCTTATCGTCGAAGATAACGAGCTGAACATGAAGCTTTTTCATGATCTGCTCGAGGCTCACGGCTACGAGACCTTGCAAACGCGCGAGGGGCTCAAGGCGATCGATATTGCCCGCGAACACCGACCCGATCTGATCCTGATGGATATCCAGTTGCCGGAAGTGTCCGGGCTGGACGTCACCAAATGGCTCAAGAGCGATGAGGAGCTTTCGGGCATTCCCGTCGTTGCCGTCACGGCCTTTGCCATGAAGGGGGATGAAGAACGTATCCGCGAGGGCGGCTGCGAGGGGTATCTCTCCAAGCCGATCACGGTGACGAGCTTCATCGAAACCATCCGCAAATTCATCGGCTAGGGAGGCTCCACGCCCATGAGTGCGCGCATCCTCGTCGTCGATGATATCGAGACCAACCGGCGCCTGCTTGAAGCGCGCCTGTCAGCCGAATATTTTGATGTGGTACTGGCAGCGTCCGGCGCGGAGTGCCTGGAAAAGGCCCGCGACACGATGCCCGACCTCATCCTGCTGGACGTGATGATGCCCGGCATGGACGGGTTCGAGACCTGCCGCCGGCTGAAAGCCGATGCCGCCACCCGCCATATCCCGGTCGTCATGGTGACCGCGCTGGACCAGCGCGAGGACCGTGTGAAGGGCCTCGAAGCGGGCGCTGACGAGTTTCTCACAAAGCCGGTCAATGATGTGGCACTGTTTGCGCGCGTGCGCTCGCTGCTGCGTCTGAAGGAAGTACTCGACGAGCTGCGCTTGCGCCATGAAGGCGCACTGGCCGAATCCGGCGTCGAGGATAGTGACCTTGAAGGTCCGGCCATCGTCATCGTGGCTGCCGGCGACGATGTTGCTGCCGAGCGCCTGTCCGGCAAGCTGCCCGGCGGCTTTGCGCCGCGGCCCATCGGCGACCCTGCCGGGGTGGTGAAGGCTGCGCGGGCCGGTGCCGAACTGGTCCTCATTGATCTGGCCACCGCAAAGTTCGATGCGCTGCGTGTCTGCGCGCGTATCCGCTCCGACGCGATCACGCGCCATACGCCGATCATCTGCGTGGTTGATCCCGATACGCCGCAGGACATGGTCCGCGCGCTTGATCTGGGTGTCAGCGATGTGGTGACGCGCCCTGTCGATCCGGGCGAGCTGGCAGCGCGTCTGAATACCCAGCTCAAGCGCAAGCGCTACGCCGAGCAATTACGCGAGCGGCTGGAGGAGAGCCTGGAGATGGCGGTCATTGATCCGCTCACCGGGCTCTATAACCGCCGCTATATGGGCTCGCGCCTGCGTCAGGCGATTGATGCCTGGGAATCCAGCGCGGAAACGGTGTCGGTCATCCTGTTCGATATCGATCATTTCAAGCGCATCAACGACACGTGGGGTCATCAGGCCGGTGACGAGGTGCTGCGTGCCTTTACCGAGCGGATGAACAGCCAGCTTCGTGCCCTTGACATTGCCGGGCGCCATGGCGGCGAGGAATTCATGGTGGTCCTGTCCGGCGCGTCCGAGCGCGAGGCGATGGAGGCGGCAGAACGGGTGCGTGCAGCGATTGCCCGGACACCCTTCCGCATTGCCAGCGCCGGGATTTCCGTTGATGCCACGACGAGTGCGGGCGTTGCCGAGATCATGCACGGCGACACGCCCGAACGCCTGATCGCGCGCGCCGATGCGGCGCTTTATCAGGCCAAGGCCCAAGGGCGCAATCAGGTCATGGTGGCACAGAAAAAGGCCGCGTGAGGATCACGCGGCCTTTGTCATGAGCCTGTCAGTGGTGGCAGGGGCAGATCTACTTGATCTTGCCTTCCTTGAATTCCACGTGCTTGCGGGCGACCGGATCGTACTTCTTCAGCACGAGTTTCTCGGTCATGGTGCGCGCGTTCTTCTTGGTCACGTAGAAGTAACCCGTGCCAGCCGTCGAATTGAGGCGGATCTTGATGGTTGTCGGCTTGGCCATGTCACTCACCTGAAATTGGGTAGCCGCATCCGGACTGACCGGACGCTTCGCGAGCGCGCGAAAATACGCATGTTCGCTAGGGTGTCAATGGCGCTGATGCGTTCAGCGCCGCCAGCTCTTCAATGCCATGGGCAGGTAGATCGCGGCCACCAGCGACAGGGCCAGCAGGAAGCCGTGCGGATCGATCCAGTCCATGGCGAGGCCGCCGAGCGGCGGACCGATCAGCGAACCTGATCCATAGGCGAAGATGAAGGCGGCATTGGCGGCGGCAAGCTGGCCGGCGCTGACCCTTTCCCCGATGACCGACAGGCCCACCGTGTAGAAGGCGCTGGCGAGCCCGACATAGAGGAAGATGAGCGGGAAGAGGGCAAACCCGAACCCGCTTGAGGCAATGATGAGAAGCGGGATGGTCACCGCCCCGCCCGTGATCAGAGCAAGCGTGCGCATCCGGCCTGCACGGTCGGCGAAATTGCCAATCGGGATTTGCAGGCACAGCGCGCCCAGCGCTCCGGTCGTCATCAGAAGGCCGACCATCATGGTGGTCAGGCCGATGCGGTCGCCATAAACCGGCATCAGCGCAAAGAAGCTGTTTTCCAGCGCCCCGAAAAGAAAGCCGGCGAGAATGGCCGCCGGAGCCAGCCGCGCGGTTGTCAGCATGGCACGAGGGCTGCCTTCGTCCTTGTCCGGGGCTATCAGTTCCGGGCCGCGCAGGAAGACAACGGGCAGGACGCCGAGCGCGTAAATCGTGGCCGCCGCGATCCAGGGCGCCCAGCCTTCCGATCCCAGAAATGCCAGCAAAAGCCCCCCGGAGCCGAACCCGGCCGAGAGGACCGTCGCATAGACGGCCAGCAGGGAGGCGCGCCGTTCGGGCCGGGCGAGCTGGTTGATCCAGGTCTCGCTGGCTATGAAGACGATCGTCACCGCAATGCCGATGACGAAACGTGTGGCAAACCACACCCACACTTCGCGCAAAGCCGGAAAGAGCAGGATGCCGCCTGCAATCAGGGCAAGGCTCCCCGCCAGGAGCACACGCGGCGCAATGCGCGAGAAGAAGCCGGGGATGAAGGGGGTGGCGAGAATCATCGCCAGCGCAGCGGCCGCCGCATTGGCACCTGCCAGGGCGCCTGAACCTGTCATGGCTTCCAGATTGAGCGAGATAAGCGGCATCAGCAGGCCGAACCCGCATCCGGCAAGGCCGCCGCACATTATCGCGACCACCAGTGAGCGGGTACGGGCATGCGTGTCAGCGATGAGGAAGGATAGCGCCATGAGGCGCAGTCTATAGCCCGGTCAGTTGCAGGCGTCCCGCCTGATTTCGCACATGGAGCGGCTTTATTGGCATGCCGGATGCCGCCTCGCGGGCGAGTGCAGCGAAGGCTTCAAGTTCCGGCTGGCGCAGGCGCGATTCCAGCTCCGCTTCGCTGACCCAGACGGCCCGGCCGCCCGGCGTTGAGGGAAACAGCGCCTGGACAGCGTGGGCGCGCGCTATTGCGAACAGGCGAACATGCCAGCGTGAACCGTCAGGCTGGCTAAAGACACTGCGGCCCAGATAGCTCAGGCCCTGCCGGTCCGGGGCGAGGGCGTGGCGGGCTGCCCGGCCCCATAGACCGGCGCGCGCCGGGGCGTCCATTGCGTTCAGGGCGGGCGCAGCAAAAAGCAGGCCGAGCCGGGCGTGGGCGGCACTCAGGGCCGCATCGGTAAAGGCGTCGGCTGGCAGGCTGCGTACTCCAAGATGCCGGGCGGGTATGTCGGCGGGTGCTCCTGCAGGAACAGCGCTGGCACGGGTCACCGGTGCAAAGGCCAGCGGCAAGGCATCGGGCAAGGCAGGCAGGGCGAAAAGGCCGGCAGCTGTGTCGACGACAAAGAGAGCGGCAGCGGCCCGGGGGCGTGCGGGTGAATTGCCCGTCATAGCGGGTCGACGCGCGGGCCTTTCGGCGTCACGCGGGCGCAGCGGACCGGGGCAGGGCCTTTCATGTGGCCGGCAAGCTCTGCCAGCACGAAGCGGGTGATGATCGGCAGGTCCAGCGAGCCGGTTTCCTCCAGTGGCACCCAGCGCACATCTTCCAGCTCGCTTGCGGTGAACGCATCGGCGCGGGCGGCGACGGCCTCTTCGGGCGCACGGAAGAACCAGGCATCAAACCGGCGCGGGCGGCCTGGCGGGGTGATGGCTCTGGCCACCAGATCCAGCGGAGCGGCTGCGGGTGCAAGACCGGCGGCGGCAAAGGGCTGCCAGGCCGGGCGGGGGCGGGAAATCGTGCCGCTTTCGCCGATGAGTAGCCCCGTTTCCTCTGCCGTTTCGCGGATTGCCGCCGCCGCGGCGGCGCGTGCACGGCGTTCGGTCATGCAGCGCGTCAGCACTTCGCGCACCGGCCCGGCCGGTTCGCTGGCGAGCGGCGCATAGCCGTCTGCCCGGTCAACCCGTCCTCCGGGAAATACATACTTGCGTGGCATGAAGACGTGATCGCCCGAGCGCCGCCCGAACAGAATCTCGGTCGTGCCATTGGCGCGTTGGCGAGTGAGTATCAGCGAGGCGGCAAGGGCGGGCTTGCGCACCGAGGGGTGCGGCTTCACGCCGGGGCGTTCATTGCCTTCCGAATGGCGTGTCGGGTCGAAAGGGTTAGTCCTGGCCACTTGTCTTTTTCGTCTCTACCGCCGCCGTCTGGATTTGTTGGCCCTGTCCCGGCCTGCCGGCGGGCGTCCGCCCTTGCGGCGGCCCATCGGCTTTCTGCCCGGTTCGGGCGGGGTCAGTATGTCCACCAGCAGCCCACCCGTCACCGGTGTTGCCTCGTTCAATCGCACATGCACGCTCATGCCGAGGCGGTAGGTGGCACCGGTATTCTCGCCGATCAGCGCATGGGAGGCGGGATCGTGGTGGAAGTATTCCCGGCCGAGGCGCGACACCGGGCACAGCGCGTCCGCGCCCGTTTCGGTCAGCCGGATGAAGGCGCCAAAGCGTGTGACGCCGGTAATGCGGCCTTCAAACTCTGCGCCCACACGGTCGGCGAGATAGCCTGCAATGAACCGGTCAGTTGCGTCGCGTTCGGCAGCCATGGCCCGGCGTTCGTTCGAGGTTGTCTCCTCGGCGATCACCTGCAGGGAGGCGCGTTCCTCGTCCGTCGTGCCGTCGCGGCCCAGCTTGAAGGCCTGGATCAGTGCCCTGTGAACAGTCAGGTCGGCATAACGCCGGATCGGCGAGGTGAAGTGGGCGTATTTATCGAGGTTCAAGCCGAAATGGCCCAGATTGCGGGTATCGTAGATGGCCTGTGACTGGCTGCGCAGGACGACCTCGTTAACCGTCTCGTAGTGCGGGCCGCCCTTGGCGCGCTCCAGTACCTGATTGAAGCGCTTCGTGGTCAGACGTTCACCGCGCGCCCAGCTCAGGCCCACTGTCGGCAGGAAGTCGGACAGGGCTTCGATCTTCTCTGAACCCGGCTCGTCATGGACCCGGTAGATGAGGGGCGTGCGCGCCGCCTCCAGCGCTTCGGCGGCGGCCACGTTGGCCTGGATCATCATTTCTTCGATCAGCTTGTGCGCATCAAAGCGCTCGCGGGTTTCCACCGCGATGACCGAGCCGTCCTCGCCAATGCGCACCTTGCGTTCGGGCGCATCAATCTCCAGCGGTTCGCGGATCGCGCGGGCTTTCTGCAAGGCGGCATAGGCGCCCCAGAGCGGCTCCAGCACGTGTTTCTTCAGCGTTTCGGCCTTGCCGGTGCCGCGCCCGTCAATGGCGGCCTGCGCCTCTTCATAGGAGAGCTTTGCAGCCGAGCGCATCCACCCGCGCAGGAAGCGGTGGGCGCGCTTGTTGCCGTTGCGGTCAAAGACCATGCGCACGGCAAGGCAGGGGCGGTTCTCCCCCTCGCGCAGGGAGCACAAATCGTTGGACAGGCGCTCGGGCAGCATCGGGACCACGCGGTCGGGCAGGTAAACCGATACGCCGCGCTTGCGGGCGCCCTTGTCGAGCGCGGAGCCGCCCTGCACATAGGCCGCGACATCGGCAATGGCGACAATGACCACCCAGCCATCCTTGTTGGCCGGGTCTTCGTCAGGCGCGGCCCAGACAGCGTCGTCATGGTCCTTGGCGTCAGCGGGGTCGATGGTGATGAGCGGGATGCCTGTCAGGTCCTCGCGGTCCTTCGCCGTCACCGGCTTGATCGCGCGCACTTCCTTTTCTTCCGCGTCGGCAAAGCCTTGCGGAATGCTATGTTCTGCCAGAGCGATCACAGAACCGGCGCGCGGGCTGTCGGCACTGCCGAGCACTTCCTCGATAACGCCGGTTTTCAGGCCATGGGCACGCTCAGAGGCAAGACGCACCATGACGAGGTCGCCATCCTTCGCGCCCGTGCCTTCCCCCTTGGCCGGGAGCAGTTCGTGCTTGGTACGACGGTCAACGGGGACGAGGCGTGCGCCGCCACGCCCGGTCTCGCGATAGACGCACAGGATGCGGTGCGCCGAGCGGCCAAGCTTGCGCATGACGGTCGCGTAGTATTCATCGCCTTCGCGTTCCAGGCGGGCGAGAAACTTGTCGCCCACGCCCAGCGCGCTTTCCCGCTTGCCGCCTGTGCCCTGTCCGGGCGCGAGGCGAATGATCGGCGCATCGCCATCCATGCGAACTGGTCGGCAGATCAGCTCACCGTCGACATCACGGTCGACCACTTCGACGACTGTCACCGGCGGCAAGCCGCCCCGGATGACATAGGATTTCTGGCCAGTCCGGGTAATGGCGCCTTCGGTCTCCAGCACTTTCAGTGCTGATTTCAGCGCAATCTTTGCATCGCCCTTGAGCGAGAGGGAACGGGCGATTTCACGCTTGGTGAACCGCCCTTCGCCCAGCCGGATCGCTTCCAGCACTGCCTCGCGGGTAAACCCGCCTGTCGTGAAAGGATCGTTGTCCCGGCTCACTTACCGCTCGCTTTCGCCTTCGTGGCGGTTTTCGACTTCGCCGGCGCCTTTTTGGCGGCTGGCTTTTTCGCGCCGGCTTTCTTCGGCGCTGCCTTCTTCGCCGGGGCCTTGCGCTTGCCCTTGGCAGAACCGGCCTTGGCGGTGATCAGTTCCACGGCCTGTTCCAGCGTCACGTTTTCCGGCGTGATGTCCTTGGGCAGGGTGGCATTGACCTTTTCCCATTTGACGTAAGGCCCGTAGCGCCCGGCCATGACCTGTATCGGCCCGCCATCGGGGTGCTCGCCAAGTTCTTTCAGCGGCGCTGCCGCGGCAGCACGTCCGCGCCCGCCATTGGCTTTCTTGTCCTCGATCAGGGTCACGGCGCGGTTGATGCCGATCTCGAAAACCTCGTCGATGGAGGGAAGGTTGGCATAGGTGCGGCCATGCTTGACGAAGGGGCCGTAGCGGCCAAGCCCGGCCTCGATCATCTCGCCATCATCGGGGTGCGGCCCGACCTGTCGCGGCAGGTCGATCAGCATGACCGCCTTTTCGAGGGTCAGCGAAGCCGGGTCCCAGCCCTTGGGCAGGGAGGAGCGGCGCGGCTTGTCCTCACCCGCCAGCTTCATTTCCAGATAAGGGCCGAAACGGCCATCTTTCAGATAGATTGTTTCGCCATGCTCTGGGTGAGTGCCGATCTCGCCATCACCCTCGATGACGGACTGCGCTTCGCCGCCGCCAAGCGGACGGGTGAAGCGGCAATCGGGATAGTTGGAGCATCCGACGAACGCGCCGTGCTTGCCAAGGCGCAGCGAGAGCGTTCCTTCATTGCAGGAGGGGCAGAGCCGGGCGTCCTTGCCGTCCTCGCGGGGCGGAAAGATAAGCGGCGCCAGCGCCTCGTTCATCGCATCGATGACCTGACCGACGCGCAAGTCTGCAATGCCTTCGACATTGGCGGAGAAATGCTCCCAGAACCGGCGCAGCAATTCCTTGTAGGGCATCTCGCCCGCCGACACCTTGTCGAGCTGGTCTTCCAGATCCGCCGTGAAGTCGTACTCGACATAGCGGGTGAAGAAGTTTTCCAGGAAGGCGATGACGACGCGGCCCTTGTCTTCAGGGACAAAGCGCTTGTCTTCCATGCGCACATAGTCGCGGTCGCGCAGGACCGAGAGGACCGAGGCATAGGTGGAGGGGCGGCCAATGCCGAGCTCTTCCATCTTCTTGACCAGCGTGGCCTCGGTGTAGCGCGGCGGCGGCTGGGTAAAGTGCTGCTCGGTGAAGGTCTGGGCGGCTTTTGCGCCGGAACCCTGCTTCACGGCAGGCAGGCGGGCTTCGCCGTCTTCGTCCGCATCGTCGTCCAGGCCTTCGCGATAGAGCGCAAAGAAGCCATCGAACGTGATGACCGAGCCGGTTGCCCGCAAGGCGAGCTTGCCGCCATCGGCTTCAAGATCGATTGTGGTTCGTTCCAGCCGGGCGCTTTCCATTTGGCTTGCGACAGCGCGCTTCCAGATCAGCTCGTAAAGGCGGGCCTGATCGGATTCGAGGCGCAAGGAAGAGGGGTGGCGCAGGAAGCTGGTCGGGCGGATGGCCTCGTGGGCTTCCTGGGCGTTCTTGGCCTTGGACGAATAGGCACGCGGCACATCCGGCACGTATTCGTCGCCATATCGCTCGCCAATGGCCTTGCGGGCCTGGTTCACCGCGCTGCCGTCCATGGAAACGCCATCTGTCCGCATATAGGTGATGAGGCCGGTCGTCTCGCCGCCAATATCGATACCTTCATACAGGCGCTGGGCGACACGCATGGTGCGCGCGGCGTCGAAGCCGAGCTTGCGCGAGGCTTCCTGCTGCAGCGTCGAGGTGGTGAAGGGCGGCGGGGGATTGCGCTTTGTCGGCTTGGCCTCGACCGCAGCAATCGTGAAGCTCGCCGCTTTCACCGCCGTCTCGGCAGCGCGGGCCGTCTTTTCGTCGCCGATCGTTAGGCGGGTGATCTTCTTGCCGTCGAACTGGGACAAGCGCGCCCGGAACGGGTCCGAGCCGTCAGCCGTGACATCGGCCTCGACAGACCAGTATTCCTGCGGCGTGAAGCGCTCGATCTCGCCTTCGCGCTCGGTGATCAGGCGCAGCGCTACGGATTGCACGCGGCCGGCAGAACGGGCGCCGGGCAGCTTTCGCCAGAGGACCGGCGACAGGGTGAAGCCTACAAGATAATCCAGCGCGCGCCGGGCGAGATACGCCTCGACCAGCTCCATATCCACATCGCGCGGATTGGCCATGGCGTCCTGCACGGCATTCTTCGTAATGGCGTTGAAGGCGACGCGGCGGACAGCCTTGTCCTTCAGCGCGCGGCGCTTGGTCAGCGCTTCAAGCAAGTGCCAGGAGATCGCTTCGCCTTCCCTGTCCGGGTCGGTGGCGAGGATCAGCGTGTCATGGTCCTTTAGCGCATCGGCGATGGCCTTCACCTTCGGCGCGGCGCGGGCATCGACCTCCCACTCCATCGCGAAGTCCTCGTCGGGGCGGACCGAGCCATCCTTTGCAGGCAGGTCGCGCACATGGCCGAAACTGGCCAGCACGACGAAATCCTTGCCGAGATATTTGTTGATGGTCTTGGCCTTGGCAGGCGACTCAACGACGACGACTGTCATGAAATGCGATACGCCCTTTTTCGTGAAGGAGAGGCTGGCCGCCCGGCGCGCGAAAGTGGGGGCGCTTCCCGTTCAAGTCAACACAGCCTTGTTTCACACGAGCGTCACACACGCAAAGCGTGTATATTATATTTATTGCACTTTAAGGAAAATGCGGCACAGTGAGCGCAAGCAGTTCAGACGGGTTCCCCTCCCATGACGCATGATTCCTCCCACTTGCCTGCCGGTGCCTCCTCCAGCCTGGTCGCTGACTATCTCGTCGACCTTTTGCGATCCATGTCAGCGCTGGCAGATGCCGCTGACCTCAATCGCTCGAAAGCGGCCATAGATGGCGCGCTGGAAGTGGTGCTGGCCGAAAGTTCAGGCCGCACGCCAGCCCGGGCGCGCTCAGCAGGCTAGGCGTACACTGCCGCCGGGATCGATCTCACAGCGCCCGGCCAGTTCCAGCTCAACAAGAGCCGCAAGCACGATACGGGCAGGCGCGCCGCTCAGGCGCACCAGCTCGTCGCGCGAAATGGGCGAGGGCGAAAGCAGGGCCGCGACGCGCTCGCGAACGGCGTCTGTAGCACCCGATTCGTCCGGATCGTCTTCATACCCATCGCGCCCGCTCTCTCCGACCGAGGCGCGCTTGAGCCCGGAGAGGATGGCAATGACATCCTCTACGCTTTCGATCAGGGCCGCGCCTTCGCGCAGGAGCCGGTTCGTTCCTTTCGCGCGGGGATCAAGCGGAGAGCCGGGCACGGCCATGACCTCGCGGCCCTGTTCCAGCGCATAGCGCGCAGTGATGAGCGAACCGGAGCGCTCGGCAGCCTCGACGACCACCACGCCCAGTGAGAGGCCAGAAATCAGACGGTTGCGGCGCGGAAAGTCACGCGCCTGCGGGGAATAGCCGGGCGGCGATTCGCTGATGAGCAGGCCCTGCTCTGCTATGGCGGCGTGAAGATCGCGATGTTCGGGCGGGTAAATGCTCGTCAGGCCACCTGCCAGAACTGCCACGGTCCCAGTCTCAAGGCTGGCGGCGTGCGCTGCGCCGTCTATGCCGCGGGCGAGGCCGGAGACCACGATGACGCCATGCTGGCCCAGCCCGCCCGCAAGCTGGCCGGCAAAGCGCAGGCCGACGCCGGATGCGCTGCGGGCACCGACCATCGCACAGGCGGCGCGGTCAGAGAGGTCCAGCGGTCCGAGCGTCGTGATGACAGGCGGCGGCGGATCAAGGACAGCAAGCCCGTCTGGAAAGTCCGGCTCGCACGCGCACAAAAGGCGGGCACCGATACGGTCAAGCCAGTCCTGCTCGGCCTCGGCTTCATCGCGTGAAGCAGGGACGAGGGCGGTTGTACGACCGCCCTTGCGCGCAAGGTCTGGCAGGGCATCCAGAGCAGCCTCGGCGGTGCGGAAGCGCTTGATCAGCTCGTTGAAGGTAACAGGTCCAACCCCGCGCGTGCGGGCCAGTCTCAGCCAGGCGGTACGACCGGCGGGGCTGAGCGTCGTGCGCTTCACCCCTTCTTCGCTCCGATATGCGGCTCCTCACCGCGCAGGAGGCGGGCGATATTGTCCTTGTGTCGCCACCAGAGAAGGGCTGCGAGGAAGAGCGCCAGCACGGCGACGTCGGGACGCCCGAAGGCCAGTGCCAGAGCCGGCGCAGCGGCAGAAGCCGTCAGCGCGCTCAGCGAAGAAATCCGTAATACGAGAGCCATGCCGAGCCAGGTCGCGCAGACCAGCAGGCCGACCGGCCAGAGCACGGCCAGCAGCACGCCGAGAAATGTCGCGACGCCCTTGCCCCCCTTGAATCCCAGCCAGACCGGGAAGCAATGGCCGAGGAATGCCGCTCCGCCTGCGATCAGTCCGGCGGTCGGCGACACGGCCAGAGTGAAAACCAGCGCAGCGATACCGGCCTTGCCGCTATCGAGCACCAAAGTGGCAAGTGCGAGATCTTTGCGGCCCGTGCGCAGCACGTTGGTCGCGCCGATATTGCCGGAGCCGACGCTGCGGATATCGCCCAGGCCGGCGAGCTTTACCAGCACAAGGCCAAAGGGGATGGAGCCGAGCAGATAGCCGCCAATTGCGGCTAGGATCAGGAGAAGTTCGGCTGGCAAGGGTCTACTCCGCGAAACCCGGACGGGCATACACCATGGCCCCGTCGACCACGCTCATCAATACCCGGCCCTGAAGGCGGCGGCCCGCAAACGCGGTCGGCGCGGGGCTTTCCAGCCCCTCGCGGCCATAGACATTGGGCATGTCAGGCGCAAACAGGACGAGGTCTGCCGGAGTGCCTTCGACAAGCCGCCCTTGCGGCAGGCCCAGAAGCTCTGCCGGGTTGGCGGTAAGCGCCTTGAGGCCTGCCATCAGCGGCAACTGGCCGTCTGCATCCAGCGTGCACAGGACCGGGATCAGGGCTTCAAGGTTCGCCGAGCCTGGCGCTGCGTCGGAGAACGGGTTGGCTTTGGCTTCCAGCGCCACGGGAGTGTGGGCCGAGGCGATCACATCGATGAGCCCTTCTGCGATGCCGGCGAGCAAGGCCTGACGGTCTTCCTCGCTGCGCAGGGGCGGCTCAAGGCGGTAGGCCGGATCGAGATTGCCGGTATCGACCTCATTGAAAATAAGGTGGGTAAGCGGCGTGCTGGCTGTCATGTCGAGGCCGCGCTTTCGCGCGGCGCGCACGGCTTCGATGCCGTCGGCGGTGCTGATTTCCTCGACCATGATGCGGGCACCCGTCAGTTCGGCCAGAACTGCGAGGCGTTCGACGCCGATGCGCTCGGAGAGTCCGGGCCGGGTGGAGAGGCCAAGACGCACGGCCATGGCGCTTTCATGGGCTACCGTACCGGCGCTCAGATGAATGTCTTCCGGGCTGAGGCCCACTAGCGCATCGAACGTGCTGGCATAGCTCAGCAGGTTTCGCAGGAAGCGCGTGTCGGCAAGGATGTCGCCGCCACTGGAAACCATCGCCGCGCCCGCGCGCAACATCAGGCCGATCTCGGCCATGTCACCAGATGAGGTATGCGTGCGTGCCGCGCCCATCAGCCGGACGGGCGCTTGCAGGGCGCGATAGCTGATCCAGTCCATGTCTTCCGGCCGGATCAGGCCTGAACCGCTTGAGGCCGAGAGGACCAGCGTGCCCACACCGGCCGCTGCCGCCGTCCGCACAGTCGCATCTAGGCTTTCAATCCCGGAGCGGCCCGGCTCGCTGGCGCGCGCGCCAATATCGATGAGGGCCGGGGCGAGCACCGCGCCGTCAGCCTCGATCACCGTGTCATCGGCTTCAGGCGACAGGCCGGTGCCCAGAGCATCGATGAGGCCGCGCGCGATGCGTACATCGCCTTCGCGGTCCATGCCGCTTGCCGGATCGATCAGGCGGGCATTGGCGATGAAGAGGGCGCCGCTCATGGCCGGATCTCCTGCATCCCACGACCGGCGAGAAGCTCCAGCATCGCCATGCGGATGGCCACACCGGCCTCCACCTGATCGAGGATCAGGGAGATGTCCGTGTCGTCGGCGAGGGCCGAAGTGATCTCGATCCCGCGATTCATCGGGCCTGGATGCATGACGATGCAGCCCTCGTTTGCGAGTGCCAGACGGTTGTGATCAAGGCCGTAAAGGGCTGCGTACTCGCGTGCAGAGGGGATGAGGCCGGCGCTCATCCGCTCGCGCTGAAGGCGCAGCACCATGACCGCGTCGCAGCCCTCCACCGCAGCTTCGACCGAATGAAAGACGGTTGCGCCCCAACGGTCAGCATCGGCGGGCAGCAGGCTTGCCGGACCGCACAGGCGAATATCGGCATTCATCAGGGACAGCAGGGCGACATTGGAACGCGCGACGCGCGAATGCAGGATGTCGCCAATGATCGCGATGCGCTTGCCGCCCACATCGCCCAGCTGCTCGGTCAGGGTAAAGAGGTCCAGCAAGGCCTGCGTCGGGTGCTCATTGGCACCGTCGCCGGCATTGAGAGTAGAAACACCGGTCGTCTGCTGGAAGAAGGCTGCCGCGCCGGGGCTTTGATGGCGCACGACCAGCAGGTCAGGGCGCATCGCCGCCAGCGTGTAGGCCGTGTCGGCGAGGCTCTCGCCTTTCTTCAGTGAAGCATTTCCAGCGGAGAAATTGACCACATCGGCCCCGAGGCGCTTTGCGGCAATCTCGAAGCTGGCAAGCGTCCGTGTGGAAGCCTCAAAGAAGAGGTTGATGACCGTCAGGCCCTTGAGGCTCGCATGCTTCTTGTCGGTCTCGCGATTGCGCAGCAAATGGGTGCGGGCGCTATCGAAAATGATTTCGAGATCAACGCGGTTGAGAGCGGAAGCCGCCAACAGTCCGCGATGGGGGAAGGTGTAGCTGTAATCACCCTGTCCCATGCATGGCTCCGCTGCTGATGCGGTTGCGCGGTATAGTGGTGTGTGGCGCGCGCGGCAAGCGTTCCTAGCCCAAAAGCGTCAGCGCGGTGAGGATGGGCAGAGCAATCGCGCTGGCCAGCACGGTAAGCGTGATCATGCCCGCCGTAAGGCCCGTCTCGCCGTCAAACTCGGTCGCGACGGCATAGACGAAGGCGGCTGACGGTCCGCCAAGTGCCAGCACCAGCAGGGTCTGAGCACCGGCATCGACGCCGATGAACCCGGCCGCCAGCAGCACCGCTACCGGAACGGCGAGCGACCTTATCAAGGCAGCGCTGAAAAGAAGCCGGATGCGGCCCTTCAGGGCCGCAAAGTCGAGGCCGGCGCCCATGCAGATCAGCACAAGTGCCAGCGAGCCATAGCCTGCAAGATCAAGCGGGGAGAGCAATGTTTCCACCAGCACGGCAGGCAGGACGGGCGGCAGGATTGACGCGATGAGTGCGACGGCAACCGCTAGCAGGCAGGCGATCAGCACTGGATCGCGCATCAGTGCGGGCAGCGCTTTCCTCATGCCGCCATCGCGCGAGCCTGCGAACGCCAGCACGATGATTATGGTGGCCAGCACAAGAGACGGCGCGGCGATGGTGCCTGTCCATTGCAGCGAGGCTTCACCCTGCAAGCGGTCCGCCAGGGTAAAGAAGAGCACCACATTCCAGACGCAGCACACGGCGACCAGCGCCGCGGTTTCCCGCGCGCTCGCCTTCATCAGGCGGGCAACGCCTAGCGACAGGACAAGGCCGAGGAGGATGCCGCCGGCCGATACGGCAAGGACGGGCAGGGCGCCTGCCTGCATAAGGTCGGCGCGCGCAATGGTGACAAACAGCACGCAGGGCAGCAGGACGCGGTAGTTCAACAGGTTGATGCCGCGCCATTGGCCGTCGGGGATGACCTGCCACCGCCGCAAG
>NZ_JBQLZR010000083.1:0-9699 GCF_052168375.1 Glycocaulis sp. | reverse complement strand
GCCGCTGGCTCCGCCCCCACCTGTCCGTGTCTAGCTCTTCAGCGAGACCGGCTTTTCCCCCGTCTGCCAGAAGGCGAGCAGATTGCCATCCGGGTCCAGAAAGTCGGCTGACCAGCCGCCGGGTGCCTCGCTGACCGGGGTGACGATAGTGACGCCTTGCGCGGCGAGCGCCGTGATGAGGTCCTCAATGCCGCCAGCCTTCAGATCAAACACGACAATCGGCGTATTTCCGGGACGCACATCGTCTGACTGGAAGAAGATGAGTTGGGATGTCTCTGACAGGGTCGCCGTCAGCCAGAAGGGGTCAGCGCCTTCCTGACGGGCGACATCAAGGCCCAGCGTGTCACGGTAGAAGCGCTCGGTCCGCTCGATGTCGGAAACGTTGAAGACAATGCTGATTTCATGCGGTGCCGGTATCATGGCTTTCGTCCTTGGCTAGTCCACGCGCGCCTGCCGCGTGTGGGCATCATCGTGTTGCCGTGCCCGCCGGTTTTGTGAGCGCAGGTGTACGAAAAACCAGAAGATTGCCATCCGGGTCATAGGTCGCAAACGTAGCCTGCCGCCGCGAAACCACATCAAGCAAGCCCCGCCGCAAAACACCGTGCGCAAGATCCGGGCGCAGCGCCAGAAGCGCTCCTGCCTCGATGCCGCTAGCCTTTGCAGCACGTTTGAGATTCTGAAGCCGCTGGCGCAGGGCTGTATCGGCAAGACCCAGCGCCGAACGGATTTCCGCGCGCGTGTGACCTGTCAGAACCAGGGCTGCGACCGGGCGCAAGGCACGCGGCAGCCCGGCAACCCATGCGCCAAGCGTCATGTCAGCACGGTCCCGTTCGGTATCGGCAAAGGTTTCGGGGGCCAGCACTGCCTCACGGGATTTACGCCGCATGGCGCCGCGCGCACGCATCCGCGCCTGATTGCGGATGACCCCGTTCAGCCAGAGCCGGTTCGCAGGATCATCCAGATCGCTCCGCCCGGCTTCAAACGCGGCCAGCATGGCGTCCTGAACAATGTCCTCGGCCTCATGGGCAAGGCGTGCATGACGGCGCGCAGTGTTCAGCAGGCGCGCATAGACGCTTTGCATGGGCGCGGCGCTGCGGGTGCTAGTGTGCGACCAGCAAGGACGGACCGTCCTTGGCCGCAAGAAGCGTCCGCGTCACGCCGCCAAAGATGAACTGGGCAAGGCGCGAGTGCCCATAGGCCCCGGCGACCAGCAGGTCGGCGCCCGAAGCGGCCTCCAGCAGGGCCTCGCCGAGGCTACCCTTGCCCTCGACCGCCTGCGATGTCGCCTTGATGCCGCGCGGTGCAAGCCAGTTGGCCAGCCGGTTGGGCGCCGCAGCGGCACGATCGGCATAATCGAGGTTTTTCGGGCTGTGCAGGATCGTCACCTCCACCCCTTCGGTGAAAAAGGCGTCAGCTGCAAAGGCGGCGCGGGACGCTTCACGCGACCCGTCCCAGGCGACGCAGATTTTCTTTGGAGGTATCGTGCCACCGCGCGGCACGAAGAGCGGGCACGCCTCATCGACCAGACAGGACGCAGTGAAACCCGACAACGGCCCCTTCCCCGCTGCTGCGTCCGGGCAGGCGACCAGCAGCCGGACGAGCCGGGCCTGCTGGGCTGCCTCCGAAGGGCTGTCGGTAACGCGGCGGAAGGAGGCATTGACGCCCCGGTCCGCCATGTTTTCCAGATGGCGCTTCATGCGCGCTTCAGCCTCGATGGCGGCCTTGGCCGCTTCCTCGCGCACCGCCTCGATGGCGCTGGTCACAACAGATGCCCCTGCAGCACCCGGACCGGTCCACAGCATGTAGCTGGCAGGATCGGGCTCGACGAAAACCGCACGGATATCGGCACCGACAATCGGAGCCAGCGCGCAAGCCGCCGCGAGCGGCGTGTCGTCGGCTTCATCGCCCTGCAAGGCCACGAGAATGCGTTCCGGGTTCATGACGAACCTCCATGCTTTTCGGCTGCGATGCTTGAACTTACGCGATTTCGTTCTAGACCGGGAGACCAGAAGCTGGTCCGCGACACGATTACCCACATGCCCCCACGCCCCAAGACCGCACCGCCTCCCAGAGCCTGGCAGCGCATGCTGTCGGGGCGCCGGCTTGATCTGCTGGACCCGTCCCCCTTCGACATCGAGATTGCAGACATCGCCCAGGGCCTTGCGCGGGTTGCCCGGTGGAACGGCCAGACGCTGGGTGACCACGCCTTCTCCGTTGCCGAACACAGCCTGATCGTGGAGCGCCTGTGCGGCGAGATGGAGCCGCAATGGCCGGCCCGCTGGCGCCTGGCAGCGCTGCTGCATGATGCGCCTGAATACGTGATCGGAGACATGATCTCCCCCTTCAAGGCCGCGCTGGGCCTCGACTACACGCTCTTTGAAGCCCGCCTTGAACGCGCGGTGCACACGCGCTTTGGCCTGCCTGCGAGCCTGCCGCGCGGCGTGAAGGCCACGATCAAGAAGGCCGACCGGCTGTGCGCCTTTTTCGAAGCGGTCCAGCTGGCCGGTTTCACGGTGGAGGAAGCCCGCGAATTCTTCGGCAAGCCTCCGCTGGGCCTGCGCGTCGACATTCCGGTCCGGGCGATCGGCGAGGTGCAGGACGCCTATATCGACCGCTTTGAAGCCCTGCTCGGCGAGATGGACGCGCAGGAACGTGACCAGACAGGATTGTCCAGTCCATGAGCCCTTCCCGTCCGCCGCTTGCTTCCACCAGCCTCGTCGTGGGCCTCAACGCGGTGATCATCGCGGGCGAGGATGGCGAGCCGCGCGTGCTTGTCACACAAGGGCTCGCTACGCCGGAAGCTGCCCTGCCCTTCGGTCCGTTCGATCCCGATGCGCACCGCACTTTCGAAATCGGCCTTCGCGAATGGGTGCGCGGACAGACCGGATTCGAGCTGGGCTATGTCGAGCAACTTTACACCTTCGGTGACAGGGGCCGCGAAGCGCCTCTTGCTGCTCTGACGGGCAGTGCTGGCGCGCGGGTGATCTCGGTCGGCTATCTGGGTCTTGCACGCGAAGCGCGCGAACTCACCGGTATCGGCGCACGCTGGGCCAGCTGGAACGAGTTCTTCCCCTGGGAAGACCACCGCAACGGACGCCCGGCCCTTATCGACGAAGTGCTGGCGCCTGCCTTGCGCAGCTGGGCCGATGAGGCGGGAGCGCCGGGCAGCAGGCTGGCGCGCATTGAACGTGTCCGCACCCATTTTGCCCTCGATGGCCTGATCTGGAACGAGGAACGCGCGCTCGACCGCTATGAATTGCTCTACGAGGCAGCACTCGTCGCTGAAGCCGCCCGCGACCGGGGCGAACCGGGCCGCACACTGGGTGGAACGGGCCAGATCATGGCCTCTGACCATCGCAGGATCCTCGCTACGGCGATTTCGCGCCTGCGCGGCAAGGTGAAATACCGCCCCGTGGTCTTCGAACTGATGGGAGACAGCTTCACCCTCTCCGAACTCCAGCGCATGGTGGAGGGCATTTGCGGATTCCCGCTGCACAAGCAGAATTTCCGCCGGGCGCTCGACCGCACTGGCTTCGTTGAAGGCACGGGCCATTTCGAAGCCCGCACAGGCGGACGTCCCGCAGAGCTCTACCGCTTCCGCAAGGATGCTGCCCGCAATCAGCCCGCCCTCGGACTGGCCATTCCACGCCTGAAGTGAGCCGCGCTTGACAATGCGAACGAACGTTCGCACATAAGCGGAATGAGCACAGAGCGCCCTACCCGGACCCGTATCGTCGAAACTGCGTTGGAGGAGATTGCCAAGGGCGGTCTTGCCACCTTGTCCATCGGCCATCTCGCCAAGGCTTGCGAGATGTCCAAAAGTGGGCTCTTCGCCCATTTTGGCGGCCAGGAAGCCCTTCAGGTTGCCATTATTGAGGCAGCCATCGAGCATTTCCGACAGCAGGTCGTTGAACCGGCCCGCCAGCAAAGTGGAACGCTGGCACGCATTGATGCGCTGGCCACCAACTGGACCGGCTGGCTTCTGCGCGAGCCCGTCCGCCCCTGCCCGATCCTGCAGGCAGCCTTCGAGGCACCTGCCCTGACCGGGCAGGCCGCAGCGCTTGCCCGTCAGGCCCGCAGGGGCTGGACAGATTGGGTCGAAAGACTCGCCAAGCTCGCCATCCATGAAGGCGGATTTGCCGGTTCGGTAAATGCAACCCGCTTTGCCTTCCAGTTCGAGGCCATCGGGGTCGGGTGCCAGTCGTGGGCCGTCATACAGGGGCGGGACGAGGCGCGCCGCCTGACCATGGACAGCTTCGCCGCGCTGATTGCCAGCGCCCGCGCCTGAGACCGCCATGAAAACCGCAATCCTGATGGCCAATACAATGGCCGTGCTCGCGCCGCACCGCTTTCGCAAGATTGCCGGCAGCCGCTTCATCCGCCCGCGCGTGCGCCAGCAGACCGATACAGGCCGCGATTTCCTCGCCTCGCTGGAAGCCGGCTGGATCGAGGGTCCGCTGGGACAGCAGCGCATCTATCAGGGCGGCGTTGGGCCTGTGATCTTCTTCCAGCATGGCTGGGAAGCCGATGCTGCCGACCTTTCCAGTCATGCAAAGCACCTGATGGAGGCCGGCTACCGGGTGGTTCTCATCGACGGACCCGCTCACGGTCAGTCCGAAGGCACGACCGCCACCCTGCCCCTGTTTGCCGCCGGCGTGGCCAGCACCGCCGCAACGCTCGGCCAGCCCTTTGCCATTGTCGCCCACTCCATGGGCGCTGCGTCCAGCGTCGTCGCGATGAGTGAAGGCGAGGTCAGGCCGCAAGCCCTCATCGCGCTGGCATCACCTGCCTCGCTCGCCGGGAATATCCGGTTTTAGGCCGGTTCCATGGGACTATCAGACCGGGCGATCCGTCTGATGCAGGAGGGCGTCGAATACAGGCTGAAGACACCGGTCGCGCGCTTTGACATTGCCCGCGACGCCCCGTCCATGACGGCCAAAGCCCTGTTCGTCTATGGCGATAATGATGTGATCGTTCCCGTCAGCGCGGGCGAAGAAGCGGCCCGGCACTGGCCGGATGCCCGTTTCGTGGTGAAGCCAGGACTCGGCCATCGCGGGGTCTTGCGCGATCCGGACGTTCTGTCGGAGGTTGAAGGCTTCCTCGATCAGGTCCGCAAGACGGTTTAAGTTTCGTTGTCGTCATTGGCTTTCTGGCCGGTTCCCAGCCGGGAACCACCAGCAACGACAAGCCCGCCAATGAGCGCGCCAAAGAGGATAAAAATCAGCTCATCAAACAGCAGCCAGCCGAAAAGCGCACCAATGATCGCACCGCCCGCGCTGAAACTGGCTGCCTTGGCAGTCGAATCCTGCCCCCCGGCGCCCGCCGATGGTGAATTCTCATCTGACATGCAATGCCCTCCCTGACCGCTAACCTAGGCAGAGTTTAGGGCCGAACGGCTCGCTGACAAACGCACCACGCCTCAGGCGCCGATGACGCCCCCGTCGAGACGGCGGATTGCGACTGTCGCCGAGCGCGGCAGGCTGCGCCCGCCATCGGGCCAGTGACTGTCGAAATTGCCGGCGGCGAAGTCAGCCTCGGACGTGTTTGCACCGGGGTGCTGAACGTTCACGAACAGCGTGCGCTGATCGGGCGTCATCACGGCCCCGGTGATTTCGCAGCCGACAGGCCCCGTCAGGAAGCGGCGGATCTCGCCCGTTTCGGGATTGGCGACCAGCATCTGGTTGTTACCGAACGGGGCATAGTCGCCGCGGTTGAGCGAGCCGTCTGAAATGTCACACTGGATCCACAGACGCCGGTCCGGATCGATCCAGAGCCCGTCCGGGCAAGCGAAAACGCTGTCTTCGCCGAGCGGATTGCCGTTCATGTCGCGGCTGTCGCCTTGCGGCCCTGCCAGCACGAAAATGTCCCACTCAAACCGGGGGGAAGCCTGGTCACCATCGGCTTCGTTCCAGCGGATGATCGAGCCAAAGCTATTGGACGCGCGCGGGTTGGCAGCATCGGCTTCTTCGCGGCGCGAATTATTGGTCAGCGTGAAGTAGACCGCACGCGTTTCGGGATCGACCGCGCCCCATTCCGGCCGGTCCATCGGCGTCGCGCCGACAATGTCGGCCGCGCTGCGCGTGTTGGTCAGCACATCGCCCTGATCGGTAAAACCATTGCTCTCATCAAGCCCGTTCTGGCCATAGACCAGCGGCAGCCAGTCGCCGGTGCCATCCTCGTTGAAACGCGCCACGTAGAGCGTGCCTGTATCGAGAATTTCGCCGCGCGTCACACCCGGCTGGTAGAGGCCGTCGGACACGAATTTGTAGATGTATTCGAACGCGGAATCGTCGCCCGAATAGCATACGACCGGCTTGCCGGCCTCGACCGGGCCGAACACGACGCCTTCGTGGGCAAAGCGGCCGAGCGTCGTGCGCTTGACCGGCGTGGATTGCGGATCGAACGGATCGATCTCGGTCATCCAGCCAAACATGTTCGGCTCGTTGCGGTAATCGCCAGCGGGCGTCTCGGCCTTGGTCGAGGCGTCAAAGCGCACATAGCCGTCACCGCCATCGTCCGACAAATGCCAGTTATGGCGGCTGACATCAGTGCGCACGCCATGACGGGCATGCTCGCGCGGCAGCTCGGCGTCGGTATTGATGAAATAGCCCGACCAGTTCTCCTCGGCCGCCATGTAGGTATTCCACGGCGTCACACCGTGCGCACAGTTGGACAGGGTTCCGCGCGTGTGCGTGCCCTCCGGGCTGTAGCGGGTGACCATCTTGGCGTGGCCGCGCGCCGGTCCGGCGATCTCCATGCGGGTCAGGCCGGTAATACGGCGGTTGCGGGAATCGGGAACGATCTGCCAGCCGCCATTGCCATCGGCGCGCACGCGGACAACCGACACACCATGGGCATTCAGCTCTTTGAGGACCTGATCGGCATTGCGCGGACCGGCATGGTCAGGCGTGCCCCAGGAACTTATCGCGGTGCCTTCGGTAACACCGTAGTGCAGGAAGCGCGTCTCGATATACTCGTGGTTCATGACCAGAAGGCCGTCGGTCGAGCTGCCCTGCCACGGGCCTTCCTGTTCAATCGGGAAGAAGTGCATGCCATCATTGTGCATGCCGGCCTGATGACCCTGGTCGGCGCCGGAACTGTTCGGGCCGACTGCGGGAAAATCGCCGCTGATCGCATCGCCCCAGCGATAGATGATGCGCGCCTCATAGCCTTCCGGGACAACGATCGTGTCAGCAGACGATACCGGCACCGCAGTGAAACCTATGCTCGGGCCAGCCGATGCGACGTGCGCTTCGCGTGCGCCGCTGCAGGCCGCTAGCGGTCCGGCAAACATGCCCGTCACGGCAAGGCCGAGGCTGCCCCGCAGGAAGTTTCGGCGGTCGAGGCGTGCGCTGACCACATCGGCAAACGGCCGGTTGCCCGATCGATTGGTTTCCGGCTCGAAATCAGGATCGAGACGTTCGGCAAGGTCAGTCATGGGATGCTCCGGGGAGGAATCTGTTTTATCGCTGATATGGACCTAGCAGCAGCACATGACGAGAGCATGAAGTGCCGCTGACAGTGGCCCGGACGGTTTGCCGCAGTGCTACGCCATGGCCCTTGCCTTTGCCGTCATACCGCGCCAAGCCTTCGCGCATGAGCGATACTATCTCCGCGCCTGTCCTGCCATCACACGAAGCTGTGAACCTGGAGCAGGCTGCAGCCATACTGTCGAAGGGCGGACTGGTCGGCGTGCCGACCGAGACGGTCTATGGCCTTGCAGCAGACGCAACCAGCGCCAGCGCTGTTGCTGCGCTCTACGCCGCCAAGGGCCGCCCGCACTTCAACCCGCTCATCGCTCATGTCGATGGGCTGGAGCGCGCCACCTCCCTCATCGAGCTTTCGGCACAGGCCCTCGTACTGGCCGAAGCGGTCTGGCCCGGCCCGCTGACCCTCGTCGGGCGGCATCGCGCGCAAAGCCCGGTCTGCGATCTCGCCCGGGCGGGCCTCGATACACTGGCGGTACGCTGGCCGGATTCCCTGGCCATGGGCTGGCTGGTATCCCGGCTGGACAGGCCGCTGGCGGCGCCCAGCGCCAACCCGTCAGGGCGCATCAGCCCCACAACCGCCGCCCATGTCGCCGAAGGTCTCGGAGGCAGGATCGGGCTGGTGCTGGATGGCGGCCCGTGCCGCATGGGGCTGGAAAGCACCATTCTGGCCGATACCCCAGAAGGCCTTGTCCTCTTGCGCGCCGGTGCGCTTGCCGTCGAGCAGATCGAGGCGATTACAGGCAGCCAGCTGCAAGCAGCCGGGGCCGGCTCAGCGATTGCGGCGCCCGGCATGCTAAAAAGCCATTATGCGCCCAACGCGCCGCTTCGCCTGAACGTGACAGAACCGCGCGGCGATGAAACCTATCTCGCCTTCGGGCCATGGCGCGGTCGCGGCGCAAGCCGGGTGCTGGACCTGTCACCGGCAGGCGATATGACCGAAGCGGCAGCGCGCCTTTTTTCGCTCTTGCGCCAGGCTGACGCGATAGGCAAACCGATAGCGGTGGCACCTGTGCCGCAAAACGGGCTCGGTCTGGCAATCAATGACAGGCTGGGCCGCGCCGCCGCCCCGAAAGAATGAGAATTTCAGGCAGCAATTCGCGAGCCGAAGCGATGGACAGCACAGCTTTATCCCGCCCGCAGCGTTCGCGCTGGATACCCGACGGCGTGTACGTCGTGCGGTTTCGCAGCCCTGTCGACCAGTCGAGCGGCGTCGTGACGCTGCGCGGCGGGCGGGCCACAGGCGGCGATAGCAGCTTTTACTATGACGGCGTTCTGGAGGAAGACCCCGGCGGCCCGGTCGCGCGCATGCTGTTTGTGCGGTACCGCACTGGCTCGGTTTCTGTTGTCGGCGAAATTGATCGCTTTACCGTCACCTTCTCTGGCCGCTCGGAAGATAACCTGTTCTATCTCGAGGGCCGGATGAACGAAGCGCCCGGTCTGATTCTGAGCGCGATCATGAACCGCCTGCCCGTTGATCTCAACGCGGATGGACCTGAAGGAACGCACTCATGACGACCCTGCCTGCACCTCTGGCCGATATTGCCGCCCGGTTCCCGGCGCAGTCGTGGAGCACCGATCCGGCCGAGATCGAGTCCCATTCGCGCGACTGGCGCGGGCGCTATGCTGGCGGCACGCCGCTCGTGCTCAAACCCGGCTCAACCGCCGAGGCGGCGCAAATGCTCGCAGCCTGCAACGCCGCACGCATCGCGGTGATGCCACAAGGCGGGCTTACCGGCCTCGTCGGCGCCTCGACCCCGTCCGGCGAAGTGGCCTTCTCGATGAAGCGCATGAACGCCATCCGCGAGATCGACACCGCCAATGAATCCCTGACCGTGGAGGCAGGAGCCGTCCTGCAGACCGTGCAGGAAGCGGCCCGCGAGGCCGGAAAGCTCTTTCCGTTGAGCCTCGGCGCGCAAGGTTCGGCCATGATTGGCGGTCTTATCTCCACCAATGCCGGCGGGGTGCAGGTCCTGCGCTATGGCATGATGCGGGATCTGGTGCTGGGCCTTGAAGCCGTGCTGCCTGACGGGCGTGTACTCAACGGCCTCTCCGGCCTGCGCAAGGACAATACCGGCTACGACCTGAAACAGCTTTTCATCGGCGCTGAAGGCACGCTCGGCCTCGTCACGGCGGCGACGCTGAAACTCTTCCCCCTGCCCGCGTCCACCAGCGTCGCTATCGCAGCTGTCCGTGATCCTGAAGCCGCGGT
>NZ_JBQLZR010000082.1:0-4299 GCF_052168375.1 Glycocaulis sp. | reverse complement strand
AAGGCGCAGGCGCGCATCGTCCACCACGACCGGCCCGGCCCCGGCGCTGGGAGCACGGGCGTCGGCGCGGATACTGAAACGGCCGTTCTCGTCGCTGGCTTCAAAGGCAAGGCTTGCGGTGCCCTCCAGAACCATGGCCGCGAGCGGTGCGCCGCCGGACCAGGCCGCCTGACCGGACAGAGTCCAGCCAGCCTCGCCTACCCTGCCTTGCGCCTCGGCAGCCAGATTGGGCGGGCTTATCTCGATAGCCTCGAAACTGAGCGCGCCATCGCGGTCACGGACCAGCCGGGCGGAGTACCGGGCGTCGCCGCCGATCCGCTGGCCCAGCTCGCCGCCGAGATTGCTGGCCGTGCCGCTGGCCGCAATCGTGCCGGACCCGTCAAAGCTGAAATCGAGCTCGCCTGAGCCTGTAACCCGCCCCGAAAGCTGATCGGTCAGGCGCTCTATCGCGAGCCTGTCATGGCGCAGGCTGGCGGTCACCCGCCCGGCGTCTACATCGACCAGACCTGTGCCGGTCAGTTGCAGGCCCTCGGCGCCTGACAGGCGCGCCGACTCTATTTCAAGGGTCCGGGCCTCATTGTTCCAGACCAGCGTGCTTTCCAGCAGCGGCGTGTCGCCAGCCAGCGATTGCAAGGCCTCCGCGTCGAGGGCGAGGCCACGCGCCTGCAAGGCCGATGTCACGCTGGGCTCAGAGAACGGCCCTTCCACCCGCACCGGACCGGCCAGCTGTTCCGCTGTGCCAATTGGCAGCGTGATCCCCGAAGCGGCAACACGCCCCTCAAAGACGAGCGGATTTTCCCCTTCTGAGGGCCGCAACACCCCGTCAGCGGCGATGGACTGGAACTGGAGCGTTTCCGGCAGCAGCGCGTTGACGAGGCCGGCTGCCTCGCGCACCTGAAGCGCAATACCCTCCGGCTGACGTGCGGCAGAGAGAGTCAGGCGCGGCGCGTTGATCTCGCCGGTCAGCGCATCCAGTTGCGGCTGCGTCACGCCCCTCGAGCCGAGGGGCAGGGCGATTGTGAAATCGAGCGGTCCGCCGGTCAGGCTTTCGACCTGCTCAAAATCGCGCCAGGCGCTGGCACTGAAGCGGCCTTGCGCGTTCAGCATCCGGTCTTCCCAGTCCAGCGTGCTGGAACCGGCCCGGGTCTCGCCGACGAACAGTTCGAAGCGTCCCTCGCCAGCATCCGGCGTGCCGGACACATCGAGGCGGGCGTTGAGGCCCTCCTCCGGTGCGCGAAGGAGATTGGCCAGCGGCCCGCCGGGTTCGGCGTCAAGATCGGCGCGAATGTCGATATCGCCGTCGGTGCGTATGATCAGGGCCAGCCGGTCACCGGGCGCGTCGATACGGTCAGCCTGCGCCTCGATTGCCCAGCGCGTGCCGCGCCCCTGTGCCTCGCCGGTAATAGCGATCTCTGCAGCCTCGCCCGCCACGCCTTCGGCCAGTGCGAGGGTCGACACTTCAAACCGGTCAATGGCAAGGCCGATATCGGGAATGCCGCCGCCGCCAGCCTCTGTCTCCACGGTGACAGGGCGGCGCAGCACGTTGACGCGCTGCGCGGACAGCTCGGCAATGTCGAGCTCACCGGCAAGCAGCGATGCCGGTGACCAGTCCAGCACCACATTTTCCACTTCCAGCCACACCCCCTCCTCATCGGTAAGGGTCAGGCGGCGCACGCTCACCCGGTCGAAGAGATTGCCCTCAAGGCCGGAGACCGAGAGTGTGCCATAGCCGCCAATCTGGCGTCCTTCGGCGGCGTTGACGGCAAGATCACGCCCGGTCTGTCCGGTCAGGACGACGATCGCGATACCGCCCGTAATGAGGGCAAGGGTCACGAGAATGCCGGCGGTCCAGGCCAGGACATAACCTGCAAGGCGCAGTCGTTTCGCGGTTGATGCCTGCATCAGAAAGCCTGCCCGATGCTGATATAGATGTGCAGCGCGGCATCGCCGCTGCGCCGGTTCAGGGGCGTTGCAATGTCCACCCTGAGTGGACCAAAGCCCGGATAATAGCGCACGCCCACCCCGGCGCCGAAGCGCATCTCGTCCCATTCCGGCTGCAGGCTGGTGCTGGCAACACCGCCATCGACAAAGCCGACAAAGCCGAGGCGCTCGGAATAGCGCCAGCGTGCCTCCAGGCTTGCTTCTGCAAGCGAGCGTCCGCCAAAGGGTTCAAGCTCGCCGGAATTGATCCCGATCACGCGCGGCGACAAGGCCTGATAGCCATAACCGCGCACCGATCCGCCGCCGCCTGCATAGAAGCGAAGATCGGCTGGAACCGCTTCTGCCTCGACACCGAACAGTCCACCCACGCGGCCCTGCACGGCAATCACCAGGCTCTCGCTGACCGGCACATAGGTACGCGCGCCGATCACGGCCCGGACATACTGGTTGGAGTTGTCTCCAAAGGTGAGGCCGGGTTGCAGGCGCAGCTCACCGGCAAGGCCCGATTGCGGGTCCAGCACATCATCGCGGTCATCATAGGCGAGGCCTAGCGGCAAGGTGACCGTGTTTAGCGTCCGCTCGCCGGCGGCATCGGTGATGCGCGCGATCTGGGCGCGAAGTCCCGCCGAGGCGAAGATGTTGTCGGTGACAGGGCGCGACAGCGCTGCGCGTACGCCAAAAGAATCCTGATCAAACGCGTCTGTCCGCTCCAGCGCCAGCTCGCTGCCAAGCTCCAGCGTCTGCGCAAACCGGCGCCAGTGCGGCAGGAGAAGCTCGGCCTCCCCGCCCATATTGAGCTCGGAGACACGGCCCGTCAGCGTCAGGGTCTCATCGCGCCGGAAGAGATTGCGCCGCGCCCATTCAGCCTCGCCGCCTGCCCCTTCCGTGGTCGCAAACCGGGCTGAAAGCTGCAGGCGGTGGCGCGGTGTCGGCTCCATGCGCACATCGACCGCGCGGACATTGCCGTCGCCCGGCTCTTCCGGTGCCAGCCGCGCTTCGGCCAGCGCCACGCTGTCCAGCGCCTGAAGCCGCTGCGTATAGGTGCTCAGAAGCCGGGCGCTGACCGGCTCGCCCGCCTCGAACGGGGCAAGCCTTGCGACATAGGCTTCGTCGATATCTGCGAGACCACCGGCGAGCTGCGGATCGCCAAAACGCAGGAACGGACCGGCCTCGAAGCGCATCTCCACGGCCACGCTGGAATCGAGATGGTCGGCAATAATGCTGTGATCGCCAGCGCGGGCCTGTGGCCAGCCATTATTGCGCAAGGCTTCAAGAATCGACGCCTCTGCCGTCAGGATCGCCTCGGCCCGCATGGGCTGACCGGCCGACACACTCGACGCAGCGCGGATATCGGCGCCCGGAGCCATCGAGCCTTCGGGTACGTCAAAAACGACATCAAATTCAGCGATTGAGAACCGCTCTCCCGGCCGGACGCGTACCAGCGGACGCTGGTCATCATCGAGACGGGGGTCGATCAGCGCGGCAAAATAGCCTTGGGAATCGAGATAGCGGCGGATTTGCGCGCCCGCCTCTCTCGCCCGCTCCCGGTTACGCCAGCGATTGTCGGACTGCGAGGGTGCCTCGCCGACAATGCGGACCAGCTCGCCATGCAGGCCCGGATCTTCGACCCCTTCAATGCGTGCCAGAGGCACCGCCCATGCTGACGCGCCCAGCAGCGCTGCAGCGCTGACGGCAAGGCATATCGACTGGCGCAAGGATTTCGCCGGGTTCACCTGTTCAATCCGTCTTTTCCGCCCCCGGCACGCGCCACCATACCGGGTACAACAAGCTTGCGTCACCAATCGTTGCAGACCTCAACAGCTGGCTTGCAGCCATTTGCGGGCCTTTTCTGGACACAGGCGCATTGTGCAGTGCCACAATCCCCCTGTGCAAACGCGCCGGACGCGCTAGTTTGCCTTTCGCTGGCAAGGGTGTGCTGACATGGCCGATGAGACAAGTGACAACGCAGAGGAGAAGGCCTGGGTTGGATGGGTCCAGCTGGCCATTGTTGCCGGCATCATCGTCCTCTCTCTCATCCTGACTGCCTGGCTGGCCGCCACTTCTTCGCAGCCTGCCGTCAACGGCAATGGCGCCGAGACAAGCGCTGCGCCGGTGGAGGTCGTCCGTCCCCGCAGCGACAGCCACCTCATCCGCGTGGAGACGACCGGTACGGTCAGGGCCCGCGCGCTCGTCACCCTGACGCCGGAAGTAGGCGGGCAGGTGGTCGAAGTCTCCGATGCCGTCCGCGCCGGCGGCGAGTTTGCGGCCGATGAGACCCTCGCTGTCATTGATCCGCGCAACTATCGCCTCGCCGTCGACCGCGCAGGCGCCGCCTATGCCGATGCGCGCAGTGCCCTG
>NZ_JBQLZR010000081.1:0-6139 GCF_052168375.1 Glycocaulis sp. | reverse complement strand
TGCGCCTCCTGCGCGACGAGGCGGTAACGACGAACTTCATGACGCCGACCCTGATCCTGCGGCTGTGTGCGCTGGTCGACGGGCCGGTAAAGGCCCCTGCCCTGAAACACATCATCTATGGCGCGGCGCCGTTCCCGCCCGAACAGCTCCTTCGGGCGCAACGCGTGTTCGGACCGCGCATTGCCGGGCTTTACGGCCAGACCGAAGCACCAATGACAATTGCGGCGATCACGGGCGAGGAACTGGCCAATCCGGCACTCAACAGCTCGGTCGGACGCCCGGGCCGGTATAGCGAGATTGCCATCATCGATCCTGACGGTTCACCGCTCCCCGCAGGCCAGACAGGCGAGATTGCCGTGCGCGGCCCGCTCCTGATGGACGGGTATCTCGATGACCGCGCCCGCACCGAGAGCACGATCCGGCGCGGCTGGCTGCACACGGGCGATCTCGGCCATCTGGGCCGCAACGGCTATCTCTACATTACCGGCCGTGCCAGCGACATGCTGATCTCGGGCGGCTACAACATCCACCCGGCAGAGGTGGAAGCGGCGCTGCTGACGCTTCCGGGCCTGGATGAAGTCTGCGCCTTTGGCGTGCCCGATCCGCAATGGGGCGAGCGCCTTGAAGTGGCCGTGACGCCCTACCGCAACGAAAAGCTGGATGCAGAATTGCTGGCAAAGCTCGCCCGCGAGCTTCTGGGTCCGGTGAAAACGCCGAAGGCCATCCACATCCTCCCGCGATTGCCGCGCAACCCGGTTGGCAAGGTGACGCGCAGCAGCGTACGCAATCTGATCTATCCTGCATCGGGTGAAGCGGCCAAAACGACCTCATGACGCAGCGTGACAGCCTTGCAGAACACTTCGCCAGCGACGAGGCGAAAGCCCGCTTCTGGGGGCTGATTGATGCGCGCGTGGTGGAGCTGGGCGAAGGACGCGCGCAGCTGGAAATCCCGGTGGCGCGCCACTGGCTGAACCTTAACAATGCCGTCCATGGCGGGGCTAGCTCCGGCTGGCTCGATCAGGTTGCCGGCCTTGCCACCAACACGCTTGCCGGCGAGGGCGAGGTCTTCGTCACCGCAACCGCGAACCTGCATTTCCGGCGGCCCTTCGCGCCCGATGAGGGGCCTGCCAACGCCTTTGCCGAGGTGAAGAGCCGCAATGGCCGCAAGGCGATGACGTCCGCACGCATTACGACCGCAGCCGGAGAGGTTACGCTGGAAGGCGAGTTTCTGTTCATCCTGACGGCGCGGCGCGAAAACCTGACGCATGGGCAGACGCGATCAAATGATTGAAATTGCCGCCGCAGGGCGCTAGCGCTTCAATAAAGATATATCTTTTCGCGAGGACACCATGACCCAACGCCTCAACACGCTTCTTGCCGGCATGGCCATGATCGGACTGCTCGCCGCCTGCGGCGAAGGCCAGCCAGGCGCGGATGGTCCGGGCGAAAGCGCAGCCAGCGGTCCGCAGCCCGTCACCCATGGTGGTGAGCCGGAAACGACCGCCAGCGCAGAAGATGCGGCTGCGATCCTTGCGAGTCTTGGCGAACCTTATGCCTCTGCCAATCTGGACAATGGCCGCCGGCTTTTCCGCCGGTGCGCGTCCTGCCATACGCTGGGCGCAGGCGACCGCCATCTCGTCGGCCCCAACCTGCACGCCATGTTCGGCCGTCAGGCCGGTTCGGCGGAAGGCTATCGCTACTCGCGCGCGCTGGAAGAGGCCGGGTTTGAATGGACCAAGGCAGAGCTTGACCAGTGGCTCGCCAACCCGCGCACCTATCTGCCGGGCAACCGCATGAGCTTTGCGGGCCTGCGCACCGAGACAGACCGCAACGACCTCATCGCCTTCCTGGCGGTGGAAACCCGTCCCTGATCCCTATTCGGCGGGCTGCTGGCCCGGCTGCGCGATCGCGTCGGAGCCGCCAAGGCTCTGGCCGGCTGCGCGCGCTTCCTTTTCGAGCTGGCGTGACACCCAGTTCGGCGTCTTGGTGAAGCGCCCGAACACGGCATAGGCCGTTGGCACGACGAACAGGGTGAAGAGCGTCGCCACCATCACACCGGTGAAGATCACCACACCGATCGTGATGCGGCTTTCCGAACCCGGCCCATAGGCAAGGACGAGCGGGAAGGCGCCGATGGCCGTTGAGATCCCGGTCATCAGGATCGGCCGGAAACGGGTGGCCGCAGCCTCCAGCGTCGCCTCGGCCACGCTCATGCCTTCCTCGCGGAGCTGATTGGCGAACTCGACGATCAGGATACCGTTCTTCGCCGCCAGCCCCACCAATATGATCAATCCAATCTGGGAATAGATATTGAGCGACGAGCCCGCCATGTAGAGGCCGAACAGTCCGCCCGCGACCGCAAGCGGCACGGTCAGCATGATGATCATGGGCTGGATGAAGCTTTCAAACTGGGCCGCCAGCACCAGGAAAACGATCAGCAGTGCCATGCCGAAGGCAAACAGCATCGCATTGTTGGATTCCAGGAACTCGCGTGCGCTGCCCACATAGTCGGTCGCCACATCGGCGGGCAGTTCAGCGCGGGCATAGGTGTCCAGCCATTCGATAGCCTCGCCCAGCGTGTAGCCTTCGCCCAGCGTCGCCGAGATAGTGATGGAGCGCAGGCGGTTCAGGCGGTTGCGCTCGCGCGCCTCGCCTGTCTCACGCAAGGTCACGAGGTTGGAAAGCGGGATCAGCTCCCCTGCCCCGCCGCGCACATAGAGCGTTTCAAGATCGGACCGGCTGGAGCGCTGCTCACGGCGGTTCTCAGCAATCACGTTGTAGGCTTCACCACGGTCGATGAACTGCCCCATGCGGCGCGAGCCGAGGTGTGTCTGCAGCGTGCGGCCAATATCGCTGACCGATACGCCCAGCGCAGCAGCACGTTCGCGATTGATGTCCACCACAAGGCGCGGCGAAGTCGGCTCGTAATCCTTGCGGGCGCGCAACAGGTTGGGGTTGGATTCCTCGATACGGGCAATCAGGCGTTCCGCTTCCAGATCGAGCGTCTGGTAGTCGGGCCCTTGCAGCACGAACTGGATGTCGTCACCGCCGCCACCCCCGCCACCAAGCGAGGAACGCATGGAGGCAAAGGCGCGCACACCCGTCAGCTGGCCAAGGCGCTGGTTCACCTCGTTGACGATTTCGAGGCCCGGACGGCGTTCGCCCCAGGGTGTCATCGTGCCGACGACGATACCGCTGGAGAACTCGGAGCCGCCACCAAAGCCCGGCACGACCAGAAGCACGCGGTTCAACTCGCCTGCCTCGACATATTCCATGAGGATTTCTTCGATCTCATCGGCCTGCGCGGCGGTGTATTCAAAGCTGGAGCCGTCCGGCGCGCTGAAGCGGCTGAAGAAATTGCCCCGGTCTTCGGGCGGCGTCAGCTCGTTCGGCAGCTGGTTGAAAAGGAAGATGGAGCCGCCGACGGCTGCCACGACGAAGGGAATGATCAGCCATGGCACGGACAGGATCACATCGAGCGATTCCTTGTAGGAATTGCGCAGCTTGCCAACGCCCTGTTCAACCCATTTGGCGGGTCCTCGTGCACCCTCGCTCGGACGGACGAGCTTGGAGCTCATCATCGGCGACAGCGTCAGCGCAACGAAGCTGGAGAGGATCACGGCTGCGGTGATGGTGACGGCCAGCTCGGTGAAGATACGACCGATAAAGCCCGGCAGAACGACCAGCGGCACGAACACGGCGGCGAGAGTGGCTGTCGTCGCGATCACGGCAAAGAAGACCTGCCGTGCGCCTTGCAGGGAGGCGAGCCGTGGCGGTTCGCCAAGGTCCACCCGGCGCTGGATGTTCTCCATCACCACAATGGAATCGTCCACCACCAGACCGATGGCCAGCACCAGCGCCAGAAGGGTCAGGATATTGATCGAGAAGCCGAAGGCGGCCAGCACCGCAAACACGCCGATCAGGCAGACCGGCACAACGGCGGCGGGGATAACCGCAGCCCGGAAGCTGCCGAGGAAGAGGTAGATCACCAGCACGACGAGCGTGGCGGCGACAGCAAGCGTACGCCACACCTCGTTGATGGATTCGCGGATGAAGACGGTGTCATCAGACGCGTTGAGAAGCTGCATGCCTTCGGGCAGTTGCGGCGCGAAGCGCGCGGCTTCCTCGCGGATGGCATCGGACACGGCAACAGCGTTCGAGCGGCTCTGCCGGATGAAACCGATACCGATCATGTTCTGGCCATTGCCGCGGAAGAGCGCACGCTCCTGTTCGGCGGCAAGTTCTACATCGGCAATCTCGCCGAGACGGATGACGTGGCCATCGCGCTGAGTGATCGGCAGCCGGCGGAAGGCATCTTCGGAAGAGAACAGGCGTTCGACGCGCACGATGAGCTGGGTCGACGTGGTCTCGATGGACCCGCCCGGCAATTCCACATTCTCGGCACGCAGCGCGTTCTCGATGTCGGTGACGGTGAGTTGCCGGGCCGCCATGGCCTGCGGGTCCAGCCAGATGCGCATCGCATAGCGGCGCTGACCGCCGATCTGGACGCGCGATACACCATCGATCACGGAGAAGCGGTCAACCAGGAACCGGTCGGCATAGTCGGTCAGTTCCTCGGCGGTCATCGTCTCCGAGAGGAGATTGTACCAGAGGAAGGGGCGCGCATCAGAATCCTGCTTGGTGACCGTCACCTCCTCGACGTCGGGCGGCAATTGCCGGCGTGCACGGGCCACCGCTTCGCGAACATCGTTGGCCGCGGCTTCAAGGTCGCGCCCGAGGCGGAAGGTTACCGAGATGCGCGACTCGCCGTCCTCGGAGCTGGAACGGATCGTGTCGATGCCTTCAATGCCGCCCAGCGCGCCTTCGATGGGCTGGGTGACCTGATTTTCCATCACCTCGGCATTGGCGCCGGGAAACTCGGCATCCACGGACACCACCGGCTGGTCGACGTCCGGCAATTCGCGCAAGGGCAGTTCGCGAATGCCCAGAATGCCAAAGACGATGATCAGCGCGCTGGCAACGAAGGCGATGACCGGACGGCGGACGGCGATATCGGAAAGGGTCATTGCTGGGCGCTCCCGGCGGCTCCGCTGGCTGCAGCCGCGGCAATGGCATTGCTGGCCGTTTCGGCGCTGTCATCGGTCTCGCGCGGCGCAATGCGCGCGCCGTCACGGATACGGTGGACGCCCTGGCGGACAATGACGGTGCCCGGCTCGATGCCGCCCAGCACCTCCAGATAGCCGTCAGAACGGGCGCCAACCTCGATAATCTGCTGCACCGCATACTGGCCTGCCTCGTCCGACGCGACCGCATAGACGAAGACCTGATCGCGAAGGCGCGTAACCGCTGTCTCCGGCACGGCCGGACGGGTACGCGGATCACGGCGCACCTCGACCGTCATCAGCAGGCCGGGACGCAGCCGACGGTCCGAATTGGCAATCTCCGCACGCACGATCACGGTACGCGTTGCGGGATCAATGCGGCTGTCGACCTGCGTGATCTGACCGGTGAACTCCACATCGGGGAAGGCCGATGTCGTGGCGACGATCTCCATGCCCGGCGAAACCGTCGCGAGAAAGCGCTCAGGCAAGGTGAAATCAAGCTTGATCACCGAGGTGTCATCGAGGCGCGCGATCGTGTCGCCAGGACGCACGAGCTGGCCGAGGCTGACCTCGCGAAGACCCACGATACCGTCAAACGGCGCGCGGATGATGCGGTCGGCTACACGGGCCTCAAGGGCGGAGACGCGGGCTCGGGCGCGTTCGGCATTGGCCTGAATCTCGTCAAGGCGCGAACGGGGCGCCACACCGCGCTCGGTCAGGTCACGGGTCCGCACCAGCTCCTGTTCGGCTTCACGCAAGGAGGCGCGCGCCTCCGAGAGGCCGGCCACTTCTTCCGCGTCACGCAGCTCGACGAGGATCTCGCCCTCGGTCACTTGCTGGCCGGAATCAAAATTGATGCGGGCGATAGTGTCCGAAATCTTGGCGGTCACGAGAACCGATTCGTTGGCATTGGCGGTGCCCAGCGCCTCGACGACATCAGCAAACTGGCGCGTGTCGACCGTGTGCAGCGCCACAGGCGTAGCCATGCCGCGCATCTGCTCGCCGTCTTCACCCTGCGTGGCGGCGCGCACCATGACGGCGGCAGCCATTCCAATGAACACAACGGCAACAATGAT
>NZ_JBQLZR010000080.1:0-5775 GCF_052168375.1 Glycocaulis sp. | reverse complement strand
CATAGACATGGCCAGCCGGGCTGGAGGCGGAAGCCGTGCCTGCGAGCAGAAGCGTACCGGCAAGGGCTGTGAATGTCTATGAGAGCACCGAGACCGAAACGGGCAACAGCTACACCTCGACCTTCCACGCCGATGGCCGCTTCACAAATGATCTCGGCAATGAAGGCCGCTGGACCTACGAGGACGGTGTTCTGTGCATCACTGTCCAGGACACCGAACTCTGCAATCCGTTCGAGGCGGGCGAGATCGGCGAGAGCGTCACCACCGATGAATGGCGCGCGGACGGCGTGGAGATCACCATCACGCGCATCGAATAGGCCGTTACCCGGTTTGGTATTTCTTGCGGCCCGCCGTCTTCAAAGGCGACGGGCCGCTCTTTGTTTGTTAAGCTCGCGGCGTGGGGCTTTCAGGGGGCATGAGGGGATTTGTGCTGCCGGCCCGGACAGTCTGAGGGAGAATTCTGACATGAACCGCCTGCTTTTGCGCCCGTTCTCGGCTTCGCTGACACTTGCCATATCGGCCATTCTCGCGCCGATCCTGCTGGTGATGTGCGCGCTTTTCCAGCCGTCCTGGCTCCTGGTCGTCCAGGACGCTTCGGGCAGCGTCTACCGTTTCATCACCAGCACGGACCTTCCGCCGACCTACCGCGCAGCCTTGCGCCAGTGGACGAGCGAACCGCAATTTACGCTGGTATTCTTCACCATTATCGCGCGCATCATCATCGCGCTGTTTGCGACCTCCTTCACGATTGCGGTGCGCCCGCTCTTGCGCCGCGACTAGGCTTCTGCACCCTCTGGAAACAAGAAAAGGGCGGCTCGCGATGAGCCGCCCTTTTCATTGCTGTGAAGGCAATGCCCGCCTAGTCAGCGGCGTCTTCAATGGCGTCGCCAGCTTCCTGTACGTCCCGGCCAGCGCCCTGAACCGTGTTGCAGGCGGCGAGAGCAAAAACCATGACGGCCACGCTCAGGATCTGAAGGGTCTCACGCATCGTAGGTCTCCTGTCTTCAACCGGCGAATATCGCCCTGTGCGACCGGTTAACGCGTGATTGTCTGAATGGCTCCGCGAGGGATGAATTTTTTTCGCGATCAGGTCGTAATGTCCTCGATGGCCTCGCCCGTGCGCGTGATGTCACGTCCGACACCCTGAATGGTGTTGCACCCTGTCAGGACAAGGCTGACGAGAATGAGGCCGAGGGTAAGAAGCGCAGTTTTGATCATGGTGCTTTGACCTTGCCATTTGCCGGCACAAGCCGTTTGTGCCGCTCCGGGGGCAAGTCTATCCGCGCTCAACAAGCCGCGTCCATCAAAACAAAACGCCCGGCCATGTCTGGCCGGGCGTTTCGCAGGTCTCAGGTTTTAAACCTGATTACCAGATGCGCACGCGCTCTTCCGGCGGCAGGTAGAGCTCGTGCTCTTCCGTCACGCCGAACGCCTCGTACCAGGCGTCCAGATTGCGAACGACGCCGTTCACCCGGTACATGCCCGGAGAGTGCGGGCCGGTGGCCAGCTGGGCGCGCAGCGAGTCGTCGCGGAAAAGGGTCCGCCACACCTGCGCCCAGGCCAGGAAGAAGCGCTGGTCGCCGGTAAAGCCGTCGATCACCGGCGCTTCGCCGTCCGGATAGTTCTCGGCGACGTAGGCGCGCCAGGCCTCGTAGGCCATCTGCATGCCACCCAGATCACCAATGTTCTCGCCGAGCGACACACGGCCGTTCACGCACTCATCGGGGAAGGGGCAGAAGCCGTTATACTGCTCGACCAGACGGTCGGACCGTTCCACGAAGCGCGAATTGGTCTCTTGCGTCCACCAGTCACGCAGGCGGCCTTCGGCATCGAAGCGGCGGCCGTTATCGTCAAAGCCATGGCCGATTTCGTGGCCGATGACAGCGCCAATGGCACCGTAATTCATCGCCGGGTCGGCATTCATGTCAAAGAACGGAGCCTGCAGGATGCCAGCCGGGAAGGTGATCTGGTTCATCAGCGGGCTGTAGCTCGCATTGACGATCTGCGGCGGCCACCCCCACAGGCGGCGATCCACCGGATCCGGGAAGCGGCGCAGCTGTTCAGCCCACGCGAAGTCCGACAGACGCTCGCGATTACCGAAATAGTCGTCAGCGCGGACTTCCAGCCCGTCATACTCGTTCCAGATTTCCGGATAGCCGATGCGCGGCTCGAAGGTGGACAGCTTGGTCAGCGCCTGTTCGCGCGTTTCATCGTCCATCCATTCCAGACGCTCGAGACGGCCACGGAAGCCCTGAACGAGGTTCTGGATCAGCTCGTCCATCTGACGGCTGGCTTCTGGCGGATAGTGACGCTCGACATAGACCTGCCCGACCGGGTGGCCGAGCGCGCCATTGACCAGCTGGACGCCGCGAAGCTCGCGCGTACGCTGCTCCTCGGTACCGCGCAGGGTGCGGCCGTAGAAATCGAAGCTCGCCTCGTCAAAGGCCGACGGAAGCCAGGAGGCCCGGTCAGAGATGAAGTGGAAGGTCAGCCAGGCCTGGAGCAGGTCAACATCGGTGTTGGCCAGCAGGGCACCGGCATCCGTGATGGCGCTCGGCTGGGCCACGATGATCTCGCCTTCAACCGGCAGGCTGCGCGCTTCAAGAGCCGCCTGCAAGTTCAGTTCCGGCGCCAGCGCGTAGAACTCTTCCAGCGACATGCGGTTATTGGTCTGCGTGACATCACGCGACCGCTCCCGGGTCCAGTGAACTTCGGCCAGAGCCGTTTCGAGTTCGAGGATCTGCTGGGCGCGCATCTCGCCATCGGGCAGGCCAGCCAGCTCGAAGATCTGCGCGATATAGGCGCGGTACGCGTCGCGGTATTCCGGGAAGCGGCCAGTGTCGAGTAGGTAGTAGTCGCGGCTCGGCAGGGCGAGACCGGACTGGCCGGCGCGCACGATATAGCGCTCCGGGTTTTCGGAGTCGGCACCAATGAAGACACCGTAGGGCGCGTGATAGGAACGCTGCGCCATCAGGGCGGTGATGTCCTCGAACGTGGTCGCCGCTGCGATTTCATCAAGATAGGGCTGGGCCGGTTCAAGGCCGCGCGCCTCGATGGCGTCTGCGTCCATCCAGCTGGCGTAGAGATCGCCAATCATCTGCTCGTTCGAGCCCGGCTCGCCGCCGCGTTCGGCAGCGTCCAGAACGATGGCCTGCACCTGCTCTTCGACTTCCAGAGCGAGCATGTCGAACACGCCGTAGCGGGCACGGTCAGACGGAATTTCCGTCGTTTCCGCCCACACGCCGCTGGCATAGGCGAAGAAGTCGTCGCCCGGCGCCACCGAAGTGTCCATGCCTGCCGTGTCAAAGCCGAACGTGCCGAAGCGCGGCTCGGCCGGTGCTTCGGTCGTGGCGGCTACGGCGGCGTCTTCAGTGCCGTCCGCAGTGCCATTGCCTTGAGTGTCGCACGCCATCAGCACGGCAATGCAGCACCCCGCCAGTAGAAATTTTCTCATTCCAGTCTCCCCTTTCGGATGCGTCCCTTGCCTGAGACGCCCCGGTGATAACCGGCAGGAAAGTTAGGCCCCGCCTGCCCCAATGGCCACGGCGGAGCGCAGTAGCTGCGCTCCGCCGTGGAAGTCTCAGCCTTTTGCCTATTCGGCTGGCTGACGGCTTTCGCCGATGTCGATATCGGTGCCGCTGGTATCGCCGTGATAGCCAGACCCGATGCCCGGACGCTTCTGGCCGGTCCAGAGCGACAGTACGCTGCGCTTGATATCCACACCGATCGCATAGAGCGCCGGCACCATGAACAGCGTCAGGAAGAGGGCGAAGACCACCGCAAATCCGAGCGACACCACCATGGGCTTGAGGAATTGCGCCGCTGTCGAGCGTTCGGCGATCATCGGCAACACACCGATGAAGGTCGTCACCGACGTCAGCAGGATCGGACGGAAGCGCTGCACCCCGGCATCGACCAGCGCCTGGAAGGCACCAACCCCGCGATCACGCAGCCGGTTCACGAAGTCGACCAGCACCAGGTTGTCGTTGATCACGATACCGGCAGCGGCACCGACCCCGAACATGGAGAACAGGGCAAAGGGCACACCCAGCGCCAGATGCCCGAACACGGCTCCGGCGAAGGCGAAGGGTATCGCCGTCATGATCAGCAGAGGCTGCGCGTAGGAGCGGAAGGCAACTGCGAGCAGGACATACATCATGCCGATCATGATGATCTGCAGGATGACGATCTCTCCCATGAACTCGGCTTCACCCTCGGCCTGGCCGATGGCACCGACCGACACACCCGGATAGCGTTCGCGCCAGGCGGGGAAGAACTCCTCATTGATCTGCTGGCGGATGGCCCGCGCCGCATCGGGATCGCTCACCTCTGCGCTGACGCGCACCGTGCGCTGGCGTTCGCGGCGCTGGATGCGGTTGATGCCCGGAGCGAACTCGGCTTCTGCGACCGCGGCGAGCGGGATTTCCCGGCCGTCGGCAGTACGGATGCGGACCTGATTGATGGCATCCAGGCTCTCGCGGGCATCGCGGGGATAGCGAACCATCACCCGGACGTCCTCGCCGCCGCGCGGCAGGCGCTGGACTTCCTGGCCGTAGAAGGCCTGGCGCACCTGCTGGGTGACATCGACCAGCGTCAGGCCGAGCGCCTGGGCATCCGGACGCAAGGTCAGCCGCAACTCCTCGGCAGAGGTCTGCAGATTGTCCACCACGTCATAGGTGGCCGGAAAACCGCGCAGGGCTTCCTTCAGGTCATCAGCTGCCGCCCGCAGGACGTCGAGATCGGGGTGGTTGATCGCAAAATCGATTGCCGGTCCGACATCGTTCAGCGTGGCGTCAAAGCGGATTTCCTCCGCATCCGGCACCGGTCCCATCTCGTCACGGATACGCTGTGCGATCTCGGCCGAGGCCAGGCGGCCAGGACGCGATTCAGGCGGAGCCAGCCCGATCCAGGCACGAATCTGGCCTTGCGTGGCAAGCGTCGAACGGTTGCGGATGACATCCGCCTCGCCCGGATACATCTCGCGATACTCGTTCTGGACGACGATCTGGGCCGCCTCGAGGCGTTCGCGGATTTCGTCGGTACGCTGCCAGGGCGTGCCTTCAGCCAGCTGGATATTGACCTGGATCTGGTCGCTTTCGATTTCCGGCATGAAACGGAACGGTACGCGGTTGGTGTTCATCAGCACGATGGCCAGTGCAAAGCACCCGATGAAGAGCGCAAAAGTCGCATAGCGATGGCGGATGGAGACCGCGAGCAGCGGGCCGTACACATTGCGCGAGAACCAGACGAGACTGTCTGCAATCTTGCCCTGGAAGCGGATGAAGTGGCCTGAAATGCCCTTCGGCTCCTGCGGCTTGATGTGTGCAAGGTGGGCCGGCAGGATCAGGAAGGCCTCGATGAGCGAGAAGGTCAGGGCCGCGATCACGACGAGCGAGATCTGGCGGGTGAACTGCACTTCCGGCCCGGACAGCATCATCCAGGGCGCGAAGGCCATCATGGAGGTGATGACCGCGAAGATCACCGGCTTGGCGACCATCTGCACGCCGACGACAGCCGCCGTCAGGCCCTGCTCGCCGCGTTCAACACGGTTGTGGATGTTCTCGCCCACAATGATCGCGTCATCGACGATGACCCCGATCACGATGAGGAAGGCGAAGAGCGACAGGAAGTTCAGCGTCACGCCGATCAGTGGCAGGATCATGAACGCGCCCGCAAACGCCGTTGCGATACCAATGGTCACCCAGAAGGCGACGATGGGGCGCAGGAAGAGCACCAGTACGATCAGCACCAGCACCAGACCCAGAAGGGCCGAGC
>NZ_JBQLZR010000079.1:0-1539 GCF_052168375.1 Glycocaulis sp. | reverse complement strand
GACCCCACGGTCTATGTCCGCAATTCGGTCGACATCCTGGAGCGCTGGGATGTCATATCCGGCCTGATCAAGGCCGCCGTGTTCGGTTTCCTGCTGACCCTGATGGGCTGCTATCACGGCTACCGGGCGCAAGGCGGCGCGCAAGGGGTCGGCCGGGCCGCGACCCATGCGGTGGTGTCAGCCGCCATGCTGATCTTCGCCGCCAACTTCATTCTCACCTCGCTGTTCGTCTAGGAGGCCATGATGACCGGCTCGGTGAAAATCGCCTGGAAGTCCGTCGCCAAGCGCTTTGGCTCACATGTCGTCCTCGACGGGCTTTCTCTCGACGCACGCGAAGGCCAGTCCCTCGTCATCATTGGCGGATCGGGCACGGGCAAATCGGTCCTGCTCAAAACCGCGCTCGGCCTCATCACCCCGGACAAGGGACATGTGGAGATCGACGGCGAGACTGTCCGCCCCGATGATCCCTCCGATCCGGGCCTCGACCAGATCGGCATGCTCTTCCAGTCGGGCGCGCTTTTTGACTCGCTCACCATCTGGGAAAATGTCGCCTTCAAGCTTCTGAAAGCCCACAAGATGAAACGGGCCGAAGCGCGTGACCGCGCGGTGGAAGCGCTCGAACAGGTCGATCTGGAGGCGGATGTCGCCTTTCAGGCTCCGCGCGAGCTCTCAGGTGGCATGCTCAAGCGCGCAGCCCTCGCCAGAGCCATCGTGGCGCGCCCGGCCATCCTTTTCTTCGACGAGCCGACCACCGGGCTCGATCCCGTGACGGCTGACGTGATCAACCGGCTGATCGTTCGGCAGGTGAAATCGCTCGGCGCCACGGCAGTGACGATCACGCACGACATGGCCTCGATGCGCATGATTGCTGACGAGGTGGCCATGATCGAGCACGGCAAGATACGCTGGCGCGGCGGCCTTGATGGCATCGATTCGTGCGCCGATCCGGCCGTTTGCGCCTTCGTTCAAGGCCGCTCGGTCGACGAATAGGCTGGCGCCCGACGCCTGTCCCGCAGCTGCAACCGGAGAATACCGCTTGGCCCGTTCCGACAGTGTCTATGTCTGCCAGTCCTGCGGGGCGGTCCATGCCAAATGGGCGGGGCGCTGCGATGATTGCGGCTCGTGGAACACGTTGCAGGAGGAAACCCAGTCCGCCCCGCTTGGCACGCAGGCCAGCGGCGCGAAACGTTCAGGCACGCGCCGCGCCCGCCTCGAACTCGTCGACCTTGGCAGTGCGACGGATGACCCGCCACGCTTCGAGACAGGCCTCGCCGAGTTTGACCGCGTGGCCGGAGGCGGGCTGGTGCCCGGCTCGGCGGTGCTGGTGGGCGGTGATCCGGGCATCGGCAAATCGACACTTCTGCTTCAGGCGAGCGCACGCCTCGCCCGCGACGGCCACCGTGCCGTCTACATTTCCGGCGAAGAGGCCGCCGATCAGGTGCGCCGCCGCGCCCGGCGTCTAGGTCTTGCCGACGCGCCTGTGGCCCTCGCCGCTGAAACCTCGCTGGAAAGCATTCTGGACGGGCTGAAAGCCGATCC
>NZ_JBQLZR010000078.1:0-10460 GCF_052168375.1 Glycocaulis sp. | reverse complement strand
GGGCGGGGATGGCGGCAAGATCCTGCGCACCATCCTGCAGATCGCAGTCATCGCGGCTGCGGCATGGGTAACGGCGGGTGCGGGTGGCCTGCTGACCGCGGGCAGCTGGCAGGCCGCTGCGGCTGCCGCCACGGTAGCGGTTGCGGGCAATCTCGCCATCAACGCGCTCGTGCCGCCGCCCCAGCTGGATCTCGGCGCGCGCGAAATCGCCAGCCCGACCTATTCGGTCGACGGCGCGCGCAATGTCGCCGCGCGCTGGCAGCCCATGCCTGTTCTCTTCGGTGAGCACCGCATCTATCCGCCGCTGCAGGGCGAGCCGTGGCAGGAAGTCGTCGGCGATGACACCTATCTGCGCTACCTGCTCAATCTGGGTCCGCGCGGGCTGGAGATTGACACTGACACCATCCGCATCGGCGAAACGCCGCTCTCCGAATACCAGGGCGTCGAGATCGAGATCGACGCCAATGAGGGCGATGCGCCTGTCACGCTTTACCAGAACGACCCCTTTACCGAATCGGTGGGCGCGCTGCTCAATCCGGGTAATGCGGTTGTGCGTGTCAGCCAGACTGAAGCAACCGAACTGGTTGCCATTCTGGTCTTCCCGCAAGGGCTGGGCGAGGTCGACAGCAAGGGCAACAACCGCGCGCGCAGCGTGACGCTGCAGATGCGCTACCGGCCAGCGGGCAGCACGTCGGAAGCGGACTGGATCAATGCCGGGGCATCGGCGCCGCAGGCCAATGCCGCTGCAACCGCGCTCGATACCGACCGCTTTCACCTGTTCGAGTCCAACAGCCTGCTGGACTGGTCGGGGGCCTTGCCGGGCGGCACGCCTGCCCTGACCCAGACGGTCAACCGGTCAGAGCCGGGAAAGCCGTTCCGGATCGTCATGCGCGCCGCCGTGCCTGCTGGCCAGTACGAGGTGGAGATCCGGCGCACCTCCGCTGCGGCCGGGGACGGCAAGCAGATCTTTGACGCGGTCCAGTGGCTGGCCCTGCGCACGGTAAGCGCGCGCGATCCCATGCCCCTCAAGCAGTTCGCCTATATGGCGATCCGCGTGAAGGCGTCCGACCAGCTCTCAGGCTTTGTCGACACGATCAACCTGGTGGCCACACGCAAGGCGCCCGTCCTGAGCGCGGCGATCGCGGATGATGAGGATGCCGACCTGTCGCTGGTCACGCCCGATGACTGGACCGGGTTGGCCGCGACTCGCAATCCGGCCGACCTGCTCGCCTTCCTTTATCGTGGCCCACACACGGCCCGCCCGCGACCGAATTCCCGTATCAACTGGCCTAGCCTTGCGGCCTTCCGCAAATGGTGCATCGACCAGAACTTTACCTGCGATCTCGTCGTCGATGTGCCGATGACACGCCGGGCGGCGGCCGAGCTGATCTGCGCGTGCGGCCGGGCGCGCCCGCTCGATATCAAGGGCGAGCTTCATGTCGTGATCGACGGCCCGCGCGCCTCCGGTCCGCGCCAGCTGTTCACGCCGCGCTCCACGCGGGGTTTCCGCTGGCGCAAGGTCTGGACCGAAGACGTCCACGCCCTGCGCATCCCCTTCGTCAATCGCGAAGCGGGCTGGCGCGAGGACGAGATGCTGGTCTTTGCCGACGGCTATAGCCGCGACGGCGAGGTCGAGGGCACGATTGCGGCAACCGCCTACGAGGAGCTGCGCCTGCCGGGCCGAACCAACCCGTCGCAGATCTGGCGCGATGGCCGCTTCTATCTCTACACCGCCCGCCTTCAGGCGGAGACCCATGAATTCGAGGAGGATGTCGAGGCGATCGTCAGCCGCTATGGCGATCTTGCCGAGCTCGCCCACGATGTGATGGCGGTCGGTCTCGGCACGGCCCGCGTCACCGGACATGAGACCGATGATGGCGAGGTGACGGCGCTTCTGATCGACGAGGCAGGCCAGAGCGAGAACGGCCTCTTTGTCATGCAGGCGGGCACCGATTACGGCATTCGCTGGCGCACAGTGCGCGACGCGGATGGCGGTGGCCAGATCATCATCAGCGACTCGGTGCGCGTCGAAACCGTCGCCGGTCCGGTCGAGCGCCTGACTTTCCTCGAGCCGGTGCCGCTGGCCGACGCGCCGCGCGTCGGCGATGTCGTGACGTTCGGCGAGTTCGAGCGCGAAACCCTGCCCGTGCTGATCAAGCATTACCGTCCCGGCGCGCGCTTCAGCGCGGCGATCGAGGCGGTCGCTTACGCGCCGCAGCGCTTCGAGGCCGATACCGGCACCGTGCCCGAGTTTGATAGCGGCGTGACCCTGCCGCGGATCTTCACGCCGCCCGCGCCGACACTGGGAGAGATCTGGGCGACGGCCGACGGCATCTTCGTCAGCTTCACCGTGCCGGACAGCGTGGCAGGCCGGATTGACCGGTTCGAGTGGCGCCTGCGCAAGCAGCCGGAAGAGGGGTCAGACGCCCGCTTCGAGCCGCAGGCCAACCTGCCGGCGACAGCACGCCAGCTGGCCTTGCCACCCGGCGTGCCGGGCTGGCTCTACGATGTCGAGATCGTCGCGGTGGCTGGCGAACGCCGTTCGCCAGCCTTGCGCGTTTCCGGCCTCGGCCCGTCTCTCGAACTGCCCCAGCCGCAGAACGTCACCGTCACGCCGCACCTGTTCGAAGGGATTGAAGGCACGGGCGTGCCCGGCGTCCGCCTGTCATGGACGCCGGTCGAGGATCCGCGCATCACGACGCTCGTCGTCTACGCCCGCCCGGCCTCCAGCTCGGACCCGGACGATTACCGGCCGGTCGACACCGAACCGGCCGCCGACGGCAAGGGCGAGGTGAGGGGCCTGCCGCCCGGCCTTGCACTCGATTTCGGCTTTGCCCTGCGCGATCAGCGCGGCGTCGTCTCTACGCCGCTGGTCGAGGTCAGCGATATCGAGATACCGCTCCTGAAATCGTGGGACGCGCACCTGCCCAGCCTGTTGCTCGAGGACGCGCGCCAGCTGATGGCCGAGGCGCTGGGCCTTGACGGTCTGGACTTCGACCAGCTCTCCGGCCTCATCGCAGACCGTGCCCGCCTCGGTGGCCGCAACGCGGTCCTTAACCGGGTTGCCGATCCGCTCTTCGTGAATGGCGTGGACGCATGGAAGCCGGAAACGGGCGGTCTGGCTGTCCTGCCGGGCGGTGCGCCGCAGGCCATTTTCACGGCAGGCGATGCGGGCGAGGTCCTGTCATGGCGCTGGCCCGTGCGGCTGGTGGTGGAGCCGGGTGACTGGCTGCAGGCGTCGGCCGATATCCTGTTTGCCGCTGGTGGCTCTGCCCAGCTGGTGGCTGTGATCCGCGATGCGGATGGCGAGGTGATTGCCACGCTGAACCTTGGCGAGGCTGTCAGCACGGACACCCGCGCGGGCGGTGTGGCAGAGATCAGCCGCGCGAGCGAAGCCGGGTTCGCAGATGCGGCCATGGCCGATATCGAGCTGCGCTTTACCGCGCCTGCGGCGGGTGTCGTCTTCATCGGGCTTGACCGGCCCTTCGCCGGGTTCGCCCTGCCGGGGCAGGCAGAGCCGACCGCCTTCCTGCCGCCCGATGCGGAGATCAACGCCACGATTGCCCGGCTTGAGCGGGCGGTGAACGGCACGGCAGAGATCGCGCAGAGCGCGCAAGTGGCCACCCAGCAAGGCAGGGCCGATGTCACGCGCATTGACCGCGCCCTGTTCGATGAAGACGGGTTTCTGGCCGAGGCGCTGGAATTGCTGGCCGGCGAGATCGAAAGCGACATCGCCGCCGTCTATGCCACGAATGAAGAGCTGGACAGCGCCTTCGTCTCGTTCGAGGAGGCGATAGCCTTTGACCTGTCGACGCTGGAAACCTCGCTGCAAGGCGAGATCAGCACGCGCGCCAGCCTGTCTGATCTGGCCCTTGTGCAGTCTGACCTGGAAGGCTCGCTTGCAGCCTTCAATCTGGCGCTATCGGCCGAAATCGACGGGCTGGGGTCTGACTTCGATCTGGCCGCGATCGCGATTGCAAACCTCGAAAGCAAGACCTCCAGCTTCTGGCTGCGCGTGGCGGCAGGCGATGGCTGGGCAGGCATGCAGGCCTATGCCGAAGACGCCAATGGCGTCCAGGTCAGCTATTTCCGGTATGCCGCGCAGCGCTTCATTTATGGCACCGACTATACCGATGCCGGCATCCGCGATGACTGGAACTATCCGGCCGGATACAAGGCGGCTTACGCGCCCTGGGGCACGCTGATCGAGTACCACGATCTGGTCGGCGGAACGAAGCACTGGTATCGCGCCTCTGACGGCGTCGAGACCATGAATTCGGAGCAAGGCCTGCTGGCCTCCGGCGTGGCGCCGTTTCTGGCCACCCAAGGCCCGGCCAGCACAACGACCGTGGCCAATAGCTCGATGACGGATAGCTGGCTGACCGTGTGCGAGGTCTCGCTCAATTCGGTGCCGGACAATGGCAAGTTCCACGCGGCCGGGCATATCGAGTGGGTGCAACAGCAATCCACCTCTCCGGTGGCGGTGGCCTCGGTGCAGTATCGCGTCATCGCGCTCAATGCCGCGTCTGCAGAGCTTGAGTTTCCGTCACCGGTCACGAACAGCCCGATGAGCTGGGAAGTCGATCCCAGCCCGGACCCGAAAATCTATTACGTGGGCCTGCCTTACGCGCCCTTCAATTTCGTGGTGGCCCAGCCGGCCGGCACGTTCACCGGCAATCTTGTTTTCCGCCTGCAGGCCCGCCGCATCAGCGGCTCTGGCCCGATTGCCGTGCAGTCGGCCCGCCTCTCTGTCACGCGCCAGTTCTAGGAGCTTCCCGATGACAACCCGCAACATGCTGCTCTGGCATCAGGGCGAATGGTACGACGCGGTAAGCGAAACGCGCTGGAAATCGCCCTGGCCGCACAGGGGCGTTCCGGAGGCGATTGCCGCGCGCATGGTGTCGGATTTCGCCGGGGCGGAGCTGCCCGCCATTCTTAATGCCTTCGGGGATTATGACGGCCCGCCGCCCGAATTGCGTGCCACGGGAACGCACATTCAATGGCGCGTGGAAGGATCTGAAACATGGGTCGATCTGATCGCGCTGACGGCCATCCAGGGCGAAGGTGTCAGCCTCCGCCGCGAAGGCGAGAACCTTGAATGGCGGGCCGGGGAAGGCGAGTGGCAGACGCTCGTTCCGCTGGCCGATATCACCGGACCAAGCGCTTATGACATCGCCGTGGCAGAGGGCTTCGTTGGCGATGAAGCGGCATGGCTGGCCAGCCTGATCGGCCCGCAAGGCAGTCTGGCCGATGCCTTCAAGGGCGACTGGAATTCGGCAACCGCCTATGGGCTGGGTGAAGTTGTCTATCGCAACGGTTCCAGCTGGTATGCGCTGCGCGCCAATACGAACAAGGAACCGGGATCAAACCCGGATGACTGGCGCCTGTTCGCGGCCAAGGGTCTGGACGGGTCCGGCGCGGTTTCCAGCGTGGCGGGCAAGACCGGTTCCGTCACGCTGGTGCCGGGCGATGTCGCGGGCCTCACCGGGCTTCTGGATGGTGCGGCCAACTACTTCAACCTTCTCAAGGATGGTGGCCGTTTCGCAGGCAGCCCGGAGAGCACCGTTCGCCAGATTTCCGCGTATGTCGCGCCGTCCTACATTGTGGCTTTCAACGGCGCGGCGATCACGCAAGGCCCGAAATATATTGACAATAACACGACCTATGGCGGCTCTGCCGGCGCGCTCGACCCGGACATTGATGCGATCATCAGCAAGGTAAAACAGGAAAGCATTCGCCGCTTCGGCGTCGAGTTCTTCGCGCTGAATATCACGGCTGGAACGGGCACGGCTGCCGGGACACTCACCGTTGACAGCGTGCCGCACTATTACGCGTTCACCACGCCGACCGCGCCGATCCCTGACATATTCTCGAAGAATTATTGGGTGCTGGTGAAGTCTGGCAGCGTGGCGCTGCAATTTGGCGGCACGAACTGGACGATCTATGTGGACGGGGTGCCGATCACGGCGAATACCCGCATCGTTCCAGCCGATGGCCCGAAGCAGATCACCGTCCACCTGACCCGGTCTGCAGCGACTTTTCCGGGCTATGACAACGTCATTCACAAGCTCTTCGCGTCGGTCTCTGCAAACTTCCTACTGGCCATGCCTGCAGTCGTGCCGGGCCACTTGCCCATGGCCGCTGGCCGGTATTACGGGGTGATACCCAGCCTTGAAACCTTGCGGGGTCCGGAAGGGGACGTGATCTCGCAAGCCGAGGCCGAAACGGGCACGTCCACGCAAGTGCGCCTCTTCAACGCGCTGCGCTCGCGTCAGACTGCGAACGCCGCGATTGCAGCCCAGAAGGGGCAGAATAGCGGGCTGGCCTCGCTCGATAGCGGCGGCAAGGTTCCCCTTACCCAGCTGCCTGCCGGGATCGGGGGCGGCGAAACCCTGCTGACCGCGAATGCCACGCTGACCGATGCTGTCGCGCCGCCCGGCCAGCTCATCCGCGTCAAGGCTGCAGCGGCCATCGGCGGGCGCATCACCCTGACGGTTCCGGACGCCCGCCCGCAAGGCTGGCGACGCACCATTCTGGTCAGTGACGGCGTGGCGGAGCTGGCGCTGGGCAGCAACACGCTGACCGTCAATGGCGAGGCCCTGCCCGGTGGCAGCACGCCCGTCATCACCGCAGGCAAGCGCACAATGCTGATCGCGGACACCGCAGGCAATCTGGTGAGGTATTAGGTCATGAGCGATTTTGAGATTGGGCTGTCCACTAGCGGCGGCGTGGTGGGCGGCAGCGCCGATACCGGCACCTGGGCCGGTCTTCTGGGATCGGCAAACTTCTCTCCCGATGCGAACGACGCGGCCTTCTATGCGGCGGATCGCGATGAAGCGCTGGGCCGGATGCTGCGCACCATCTCGGCCGGCGCGATCACGATCAATTCCACCACGTTTGCGGCTTTGCTCGAGAACGAAACCGAGCTGGCCGCGCTGGCCGGTGATGTCCGCGCGATGCGGGTGCTGGCGTCCAGCCCCTATGCCATGGAGATCATGGCGGCAGACGGCGATGCGATGGCCGTGCTGGCCGATGACAGCGTTGCCATGGCGGCGATCCTGGCCAGCGCCAAGGCCCGGTATGCGGCGCTCTATGCCTCGGATGCGTCGATCGCGGCCATCGCCGCGAACGCCGCTGCCGTGACACAGGTGCGAGCGGCGGGCGCCCTGCGCACGAAGGGCGAAGATGGAACCAACCCGGTCAGCTGGGAAACGGGTGTGACAGGCGGAAATCTCGATCCGGCCCGCAAATACCTGCTGATCGGCATATCGTGGAACTTCACCAATGACCGCGATGTGGTGATCACCACGTTGCGGACGGGATCAGCCCGGCCTGCATCGGGCGGGTGGCTGGGTAATCAGGCGGGCGGTGCCAGCCTCACCGCTAATTTCAACGTCTTCGTGCCGCTGCAGGCGCCCTTTACCAGCGCGCTGACGCTGGGCACGGACAATGCCGCCCTTCCTGTCCACATGCTCTTTCTCGATTGCACGCCCTAAAGGAGGCAACCATGCCCGCGAAGAAAAAAGAACCGACTTACGATGACGTGGCCGCGCAGCACGATGCGATGCAGGACGCGCTCGCCACGCACGAACTGCCCGCGCTCGATGAAGCGCTGACGCGCGCCCGCGAAATCGTCAGTCAGCGTGATGGCGCGTTTGAGGCCGCGCTTGCCGCGTTCCGCGCTGAAGCCGAAGCGCTCGCAAAAGAGGTCGAGGCGCTGCCGCAACGCTCTAAAGCCGCACGCGAGAAGGCGCGCGAGGTCATCCAGGTCTTCGGCCAGCGGCCTGCCATTGGCCCGCGTCCCGCGCCCGGCGACCGCCTTGCCGCTGCCCGCGCGGCTGTGAGGCCTGCCGGGTAGTCAGGCGGTCAGGGCGCAGGCGGCGCAGGCACGAAGCTGAGGCGCAGGCCCAGCGCGCTCGCCACCTTGGTGATGGTGGCAAGGCTGGGATTGCCTTCCCCTGACAGGGCCTTGTACAGGCCCTCCCGGGTCAACCCTGTCTTGCGGGCGAGCTCGCTCATATTGCGGGCACGGGCGATGTCACCGAGCGCGCGGGCAATCGCGGCCGGATCGTCGCCGCCCTCCTCGAGGGCCGCCTCGAGATAATTGGCGATATCCTCTTCGGTCTTGAGATAGTCGACCGCATCAAAGCGGCTGAAAGTCACGTCTGTCATGGTCAGCCAGCTCTGAAACACATTGGTTTGGACCGTCGCGGTCATGTGTGAACTGTAGCTGACACCCCCTAAACTGCCAACCACAGTTAACAAAATAGCACGGCCCGCGCTGCAGCACGCGGGGCGCGCTTGTGCCTGCCGGGGTGTCATCCCCTGCGCCCCGGCAGGCGGCCATTTCCCATGCTCCATGAAAGGAAACGCCATGCCGCACAGGCTCTTGAGTTTGCCGGGCAGTGATATGCTGCTCGCCCTGATCGCGATGGCAGGGGGGCTGGGTGCCGTCCTTGCCCAGCCGATAATTGGCGAGCTGTCTGGTGTGATCTGCGGAGCGTTACTGCTCGCCTATATCCGCGCGTCGATGGACCTGCGCCAGCGCGTCTTTTACTGCCTTGCCAGCGGTCTGGCCGCGCTGCCTTTCATGGGTCTGGCCAGCCGGGCCATCATCCATTTCTGGCCAGCGGCAGGGGATGCGGCGCACATGGCAGGCGGCTTCGCGGCCGTCATGGTTTGCCTGCCGTTCGTGATGCTGATCCGGGCGGGCACGCGATGGATTGAAGATCACCCGCAACAGGTCTTCGCCTGGCTCTGGTCTCTCGTGCCGGAGCGCTGGCGCGCACGTCAGAACGGCGTGCCCGTGATCGTGCCGCCGCTGGCTGATGCCGATCAGCCCGCCGCCCCACCGCCATCACCGGGATCCGGAGGGCAGGGCGATGAGCGCTGAATGGGTCTTGCAGCGGCTGGAACAGGACGCACACGCCACGCTAGGCGAGCTGCGCGACCCAAAGGGCAACCGGCTGTGCTGGACGCTGGAAAATGCCTGGCGGAACAATGAGCGGCGTGTAAGCCGCATTCCGGCTGGCCGGTATCGAGTGATCTTGCGCGACTTCGGCAGCTGGAATGATCGGCTGGCCGCGCGCTTTCCTGCCATCCACCGGGGCGCAATCGAGCTGATCGACGTGCCCGGCCGGTCTGCCATCCTGATCCATCCAGGCAATTACCACACCGACACGCTGGGCTGCATCCTGCCCGGCCAGATCAAGGGGCGCGGGCCGGATGACAGCCTCGCCGTCTTACAGAGCGGCGCGGCCTATGCCGCGATCTATCCGCGCTTAGTCGATCTGGCCCAGAGTGCCGGTCATATCCGCGTGCGCGATGAGCGCGAGAAAACCCATGGAGGCACGGCGCTGTGATCCCCTCACTTTCCCTCGCTGCCGTCCGGGCGGCTGTCCAGCCCGTGCTGGCATTCGCGCTGCCGCATCTGCCTGCCCTGATCGCCGGGGCGGTCATCGCCCTGTGCGTGGCCGTGTGGAGCCCTCCGCTGTCTCTGCCGGCGCTGCGCGTGCCGTTCACGGCTATCGAGCTTTGGGACGGCCGGATCTTCGACGGTGGCTATGGCGCCAGATTGCGGCAGGCTCGCGCTGATCTTGCCGTCCGCGAAGAGGCGCTGGCCGACATCACGCTCCAGCTGGTCAGCGTGACAGCCCGGCTGGAAGCCGAACAGCGCGCGACGACCGAGGCCGAAGAGCTGGCCCGAAAGCGCAAGGCGGAATCGGTACGGCTCGCCGCCAACCTCGATCGGGCCGAAACCGAGGCCGCGCGCCTGCGCCGCCAGATCACAACCGAAACGAATGAGGAGATTGCCGATGCCGCGCCTGAATGGAATGCTGCTCGTGTGCCTGATGCTGTGCGCGCTGCCCGCCTGCGCAGCTCATGCGCCCGCTGGGCCGCAGCAGGAATACATCACCCGGCTTGTGGAAGTCCGGCCGGAGATGACCGAGAGGCAAGCGGCTGAGCCAATGCCCTGCGCGCCTGCGGCTCCCGCTACCAATGGCGAGCTATCCGCTGCCCTGACCGCCTGCGAAGAGCATGCGGACAGCCTGCGCCAGCTCGTGCTGGACCTGCAGCGGATGATCCTGGGGGAGTGAGGTTATTTGCCAGCAGTGTCTGTCCCGACCGCCCCGCCGGTGCTAAGGCCCGAATTGTAGGGAATTAGATTGGCGGCGCCTTCGGCGAGGGTGAATGCGAACATGTGGATTTCGCCCCCAACGTCGACGTGAAGTTCGACCCTCGGATCGATCATCATTTCTTCGTCGAAGGGCTGAGCTACAGCTCGACCACCGTAGCCAAAGCCGGGATCTACCGTTGTCGTGGCGAGAGCCTGCCCAGCCAGGCTGCCAAGTGCGCTTTCGAGCGAATTGTTGATCTCGTTCAAAGCGAGGGCGGTTCCGGCGGTCGCCGTGCCAACGCCTATCGCGGCGGCCGTGCTGTTGAAGTGACTATATCCCCAC
>NZ_JBQLZR010000077.1:0-1469 GCF_052168375.1 Glycocaulis sp. | reverse complement strand
AGCGCCCACGGTCAGCTTTCGCCGGCAGACTGGTCGAAAATCACATTCCTCGATGATCCGCAGTGTGCTGCGTGCGGCTTTCCCTTTGACTGGCCGCCGGGCGAGGGAGCGGTGTGCGGACCGTGCGCGGCGCGGGCGCCCGCCTTCGAGACGGCCCGCTCGGCCTTCATCTACACGCCGGAAAGCCGCCGCCTGATCCTGTCCCTGAAACATGGCGGGCGTGTCGATGGCCTCGCCGCCTTCGGAGGCTGGATGCAGCGGGCCGGTCGCGAGATGCTGGCTGATGCCGATTTCCTGGTGCCCGTGCCTCTGCATCCGCGCCGCCTGCGTCAGCGCCGCTTCAACCAGTCGCTCCTGCTCGCGCAATCGGTCGCGCAGCGCTCCGGGGTGGCCTGTGATCCGCATATCCTGATGCGAATGCGCGCAACCCCCAGCCAGGGCGGGCAGAGCGCAAAGGGGCGCAGGCGCAATGTGGCCGGGGCCTTTGCCGTGCGCGACAGCGCGAAGGCACGCATCGCGGGTGTGTCCCTCATCCTCATCGATGACGTCTACACAACTGGCGCAACGCTGGAGGCGTGTGCACGGGCCCTGAAACGGGCAGGCGCGGCGCGCGTTGATGCCCTGACGCTCGCACGCGTTGTCAGGACCAGCGACGTCATTACATAAGCAGAAAATCGCCCGCACCGGATTGATTCCAGGAAGGCCCCGCCAACATGACCACGCCCGCCATCACCATCTATACCCGCCCGTTCTGTGCCTTCTGCTCGCGCGCCGTGTCGCTGCTGAAAGAGAAGGGTGCGGCATTCAACGAGATCGAGGCCGGCTTTGATCCGGCCCTGCGTTCGGAAATGCAGGCCCGGTCGGGGCGCAATACCTTCCCGCAAATCTTCATTGGCAACACCCATGTGGGTGGCTGCGATGACCTGTTCGCGCTGGAAGCTGAAGGCCGCCTCGACACGATGCTGAAGGCGGGCGCGTAATGGCAGAGGTAAAGATCGCCCTCGTGCAGATGCGCTCAGGCACTGACCCGCAGCGCAATCTGGATGCTGCGGAAGCCGCGATCCGTCAGGCTGCCGGGGAGGGCGCAAAGCTGGTCGCAACGCCAGAAGTGACCAATCTGGTGCAGAAGGACACCGGCGCCCTGTTTGAGACCTTGCGTGCGCCGGGCGAGGACATGGCTGTGCGCCGTCTGGCGGCGCTGGCGGGTGAGTTGAAGATCGACGTGCTCGCCGGGTCGCTGGCGCTCAAAGGCGATGATGGCCGGGCGGTAAACCGCTCCATGCTGTTTGGCCCCGATGGCGCAATGAAGGCCCGGTACGACAAGATCCACATGTTCGATGTAGCCATCGGCAATGGCGAGACCTGGTCGGAGAGCACCAACTATGCGCCGGGCAGCCGCGCGGTCGTGACGGAGGCTGCCGGTATCAGGCTCGGCCTGACGATCTGCTACGACATACGCTTTGCCTATC
>NZ_JBQLZR010000076.1:0-2205 GCF_052168375.1 Glycocaulis sp. | reverse complement strand
GCACGGCCAGCAGGGTGATCAGGTCATACCGGGCGAGCGGCGCATCGGACGGGTAGAACAGGAAACTCGCCAGGAGGACGACCAGCATCAGCGCGCCGAACAGGCAGGCCCAGCCCTGCTTGATGCCAAAGGCCAGGAACTCGAACGCATAGCCGCTCCAGCGCCCGCGGATCAGGCGGGTGCGAAGGGCCTCGCGGTGCTGATGGAATGCCGCTTCAAGACGGCTTAAGGACCACATGGCGCGGTGCTCGTATGCGCCGCTATTTAAACCAGCTTGCTTTGCGCTTTTCAAGGAAGGCAGCAAGACCTTCACGCCCCTCATCGCTGACCCGGCGGTCGGCGATCAGCCTGGCGGTGTGCTTGCCCAGCCGGTCATCGATTTCCTTGCCCGCAACTTCGTCGACAAGCGCCTTTGATGCGGCAACCGCGCCCGGCGCTGCCGCAAAGACCAGCTTTGCGACCTCTTCGAGCATGTCATCAAGGTCGTCTGCGCTATCGACCACGTACTGAACCAGGCCGATCTGGTGGGCGAAATTGCCGTCAAAGCCTTCCGCCGTCGCGAACAGCGCCTTCGCCCAGCGCGGGCCTATCGCCTTGACGACGAAGGGAGAGATAGTCGCCGGTGTCAGGCCGAGACGCACTTCGGAAAACTTGAACTTCGTATCCTTCACCGCGATGGCGACATCGCAGGCCGCCACAAGGCCCGCACCCCCGCCCATGGCCGCGCCCTGAACCAGCGCCACAGTCAGCTGAGGCAGGTCATGCAGGCGGCGCAGCATCCGGGCAAGGCCCAGCGCATCCTCCTCATTGTCCTCATGGGTCCAGTCAGCGGCGGCGCGCATCCATTCAAGGTCCGCCCCGGCAGAGAAGCTGGGACCTGCGCCGCGCAGGACGACCATGCGCACCTCTTCCGTATTGGCCCGGAGGGTCTCGAACATGTCGGAGAGGGTAGCAATGACGTCAGCATTGAACGCGTTGTGGCGCTCCGCCCGGTTGAGCGTGATCACTGCGGTGCCGCCCGGGGTCACGGTCAGCAATACGTCGTTCTGGCTCATCTGGGGGCTCCTCGCTGGAATGTCTGCGCTGACCCCTTCATTAGGCCAGCCTTTGGCGCAAAGCAAAGCACCCTGACCTTTGCAGGTCAGGGTGCGAAGCATGTTCGAACCGAACCGCGCGCTTTGCGTCCCCGTGCAGTCACGGTCCGGCCGTCGAGCGAGTCTGCCCCGCCTAGCGGCGGAAGATCAGGCTCTTGATCAGGAAGAGCACGATCAGGCCGACAAAGTAGGCCAGCGCCAGAAAGGCGACATACTGCCAGTAGGTCATGTCGGAGACCGGCGGCATGGTGAAGGCAGCGCCATCACGCACCATCGGCAGAACCTGATCGACCACCACGTGGATGATAACGCCGACCACCGTGAAGATGAGGATCGCGCCAAAGCTCTGCATCATCAGAGCCATAACAACCGCAATCACACCCATCTGGATGCCAAGCTCGGTCCAGTTGCCCGGGCCGTACATATCAAGACCGGCGCGAAGCCAGGCCCATACAGGTTCAAGATAGCCCCAAACCGTATCAAGAATTTCCATTGCATTTCCCCTCATTCGCCTGCCCACCGGGGCAATCCCACCGGGAGCGTGCCAAGTTCTTACCAAAAAGCAAACAAAAACGGTCAATGCACGGGCCGGTTGAGCGCCTGTACATCATGTTGCGTTTGCGTAATTTCAGCGTTTCAGCAGCAGCCTTTTCAGCAATGCCAGAACGCTGATGACGATCAGATAGCCTGCCAGCAGCACCGCCACATACCGCCAGAACGGCATCGCCAGAATATCGGGCAGCCGCAAGGCAGCATTGTTCGCAATGACTGGAAGCAGGATGTCGACCAGCAGGTGAACCGCCGTCGCACCGATGACGAACACGATGAGCCGTCCCCAGGATGGCAGAAGCAGAGCGGCAACCAGGGCGATGATCAGCCCTTGCACGCCATTGACCGTGCTGAATCCCTGCCGGAAGAAGTCCAGCACGGGTTGTAATGCATCCATGAGAAAGCCCCCCGGCATCTGTGCATTAATCTTAACGCATCAAACGGGCTCAGGGTTGCAATGGCAAGGAAAAGCTTGACCGTGGGAAAGCTCAGCCGCTGCAGCGGGCAAAGCCCGAATAGCGGGTATCGCCATTGAGGTCATAGTTCTGCAGCATGGCAGAGG
>NZ_JBQLZR010000075.1:0-2400 GCF_052168375.1 Glycocaulis sp. | reverse complement strand
GGCGCCAGCAAGACAGGCATCTATGCCGCACTGGAAGTGGGCGCTGCCAAGACGGTCTGCTTCATCGTGCGCACCGAATCCACGCTTACCGGGCCGCGCCCGCGCGTGATTGGCGTGGGCCATCATTCCAGCGCCGGCATGCGAGCCGGCGGTGTAGTGGATATTGACGCGGCGGCCACCGTCATCCGTTCTGTTGTGGACAATGCCGAGCGTATGGCGCGCCAGGCCGTCAGCGAGGTAAGCCTCGTTACAACGGCTGGAAGCCCGGCCTCCGAACGCGTCTCGATCGAGGCCATGGTCAGCGGGCGCGAGGTCAGTGAACGCGACCGCAACCGTGTTCTCTCTGCCGGTCTTCAGCGCTGCGCCCGTCCGGGCCGCGCGCTTCTTCATGCTCTGCCGGTCTCCTGGCGGGTGGACGATAATCGCGGGGTCAAGGATCCGCGCGGCATGGCAGGGCGGACACTTGGCGTCGACCTGCACGTGATCTCGGCCAATGCCGATCCCTTGCGCAATCTCATGAATGCGGTGGCCCAGTGCCGCCTTGAAGTGAACGAGGTCATCGCCTCACCCTATGCTGCCGCGCTGTCAGTGCTGGCCGGTGACGAGGCGCTGCTGGGCGCGACCGTGATCGACATGGGTGCAGATACCACCAGCCTGGCCGTCTTCGCCGACGGCGTGCCTGTGCATGTGGACATGGTGCCGGTCGGCGGCAATCACGTCACGCGCGACATTGCGCGCGGACTTTCAACACCGGTTCATGCCGCCGAACGCATCAAGGCACTTTACGGCTCCGCGCTGGACAGCCCGGACGATGACCGCGCCATGATCGAGGCACCGCCTGTGGCAACCGAGCCTGATGCCGGCATGAACCAGCATCCGCGTGCACTCCTGAACGCCATTATCCGGCCGCGCCTGGAAGAGATTTTCGAGCTGATCCGCGACCGCCTCGAAGCAGCCGGCATGGGTGAGGCTTCGGGCCGTCTTCTGGTCCTGACCGGTGGCGCCAGCCAGCTGCCGGGCGTGGTGGAACTGGCAGGCCGCGTCCTGCGCCGTCAGGCGCGTATCGGCCGCCCGTCCCCTGTACCGGGTCTGGGTGATGCACTGGCCGGTGCCAGCTTTGCCGCCAGTACCGGAGCGCTGGCCCGTCATGCCCGTGCACCTGCGGAAATCCTGTCCGGACCGCCACGCTTCATCACCGAAAGTGCGATGCGCCGGGTTGCGCGCCCGGCTATGGACCGGGGGCCGTCAGCCATCTGGCGCTGGTTTGCCGAGAGCTTCTGACAGAAGACGCGAAGCGTTCTGTCTATGTTCTTGTAACCAAACCTAAAACATCGACAACCGGGCCGCATGGACTTAACGCTCGCTTAAGCAACGCACCCGCACACTGTTGGATAACCATTCTTAACCCTAGCCCGTTTGACGGAGCCTGCCCCCATGGCGCTGAACATTTCTGCCCCCGAAGCGACTGAGCTGAAACCCAGAATCCTCGTGTTCGGCGTGGGCGGCGCCGGTGGCAACGCGGTCAACAACATGATTGATGCCAATCTCGAAGGCGTCGACTTCGTGGTGGCCAATACCGATGCGCAGGCCTTGCAGCGCTCGGGCACCCGCAACCGCATCCAGATCGGCCACCAGATCACGCAAGGCCTTGGTGCCGGTGCGCGTCCTGAAGTGGGCATGCAGGCGGCAGAAGATTCGATCCACGAAATTGTCGAATACCTGCAAGGCGCCCACATGGTGTTCATCACCGCCGGCATGGGCGGCGGCACCGGCACTGGCGCTGCGCCTGTCATCGCGCGCGCCGCGCGCGAGCAGGGCATCCTCACCGTCGGCGTTGTGACCAAGCCCTTCCACTTCGAAGGCTCCAAGCGCATGCGCCTTGCTGAAGCGGGCATCGAGCAGCTTCAGGGCCATGTCGACACGCTGATCGTCATTCCCAACCAGAACCTGTTCCGCATCGCCACCGAGAAGACCACCTTCGCCGAAGCCTTTTCCATGGCAGACCAGGTGCTCCATTCGGGCGTTCGCGGCATTACCGACCTGATGGTCATGCCGGGCCTGATCAACCTCGATTTTGCCGATGTGCGCACCGTCATGAACGAGATGGGCAAGGCGATGATGGGTACCGGCGAAGCTTCCGGCGAGAAGCGCGCCATCGAGGCCGCCCACGCCGCCATCAACAATCCGCTGCTGGACGATGTATCGATGAAGGGTGCGCGCGGCGTGCTCATCAATATCACCGGCGGCATGGACATGACGCTGTATGAAGTTGACGAAGCCGCCAACGAAATCCGCGATCAGGTCGACCCTGACGCCAATATCATTGTCGGCTCCACCTTCGATGAAAGCCTGAACGGGACCGTGCGCGTGTCGGTTGTGGCCACCGGCATTGATGCCGAA
>NZ_JBQLZR010000074.1:0-1563 GCF_052168375.1 Glycocaulis sp. | reverse complement strand
CTGAACGGTGCCACGATCACGTCGCCCTGTACGGCCACGCTGGGCGCGGTCAGAAGGCGGGCGGAATCGGCGATGGCGCGGTGGGTCCACTGGACGCTGCCCGTCGACGCATCAAACGCCATCAGCTCGTTTTCGTGCGTGATGGAATAGACGCGGCCATCGGCAACGGTCGGCGCCGCAATCAGCGGGGTCAGCGACGTCTCGCGCCAGATTTCCTCGCCATTGGAGGCGTTGAGAGCCGCCAGGAAGCGCCGTCCCGTATGGACATAGACCCGTCCCCCATCAACCGCGATGCCGCCGCCGAACGCGAAGCGGTCCGGCCCGCCGCCTTCACGGCCGATAAAGGGCAGAGGAAGCGGAATGCCGCCACCTTGACCGGATTCAGCCGGTTGCAGGCGCACCTGCCAGCGGCGCTCGCCGGTTTCGGCATTGGTAGCCGTGACGCGGCCTTCACCATCGACGGTATAGACCGTGCCGTCGAGCACGACAGGACGCGCATTGATGCGGCGGTCCCGGTTGGAACCGGCACCGATATCGGCCCGCCAGAGGCGTTGCAGGCTGCCACTGGCCTGCGTGTGCTGCATGGAATGGGTCGGGAAGCCGTCCGGCTGGGGCCAGCGGTCATTCACATAGGCAGGCGGCAGGGTGACGCGGGTTTCGCCATCGGCCTCGAGGCTTTCGCCAATCGCCAGCACCGGCACGCGCTGGTCGCGCGGCGGGGCGTTGGGATCGTCGCGCTCCTGACCGGAAAACGGGTTCATCTGGGCCAAACGCTCACCGGCATTGCAGCCTGCAAGAACGAAGCTGCCAGCAAGGGCCGCGATCAGCGCGATGCGAAACGTGGGGGTCATTCGCCAGCTTCCTCTTCCTCGGCCACCGTTTCGGCAGCATCCTCGGACGGCTCATCCGCCGGGGCAGGTGTCTCTTGCGATTGTTCGTCCGCGGCTTCGGGCAAGTCTTCCGCCACTACATCCTCTTCCACGACGTCCGCCGGTGCGTTGGCGAGGATCACCGAAAGGGCATCGCGGGCACGTTCCCGCATCGCCTGGGAGGCATCGAGGGAAAGCTGGATGAACTGGTACTGGGTGCGCGCCTCTTCCCAGCGCTCGTCTCGCAGCGCGGCAGCGCCAATGAGCTCACGCGAGAGAAGCGAAAATCCACCCCCGCCAGAGACCAGCGGATCGAGGCGCACGGCCAGATCATCACTGGACAGTCCGTCAAACCCGGCCACCGCCGCCTGATAGCGGGCCAGGTCGCGGATCAGCTCGACAGGAGAGCGCTGGCCTGCCTGTTCGTATAGCTGCGCCGCCGCCTCATTGTCCCCGCTCTCGCGGGCAAGAGCGGCCTGATGGAGAAGGGCGAGCGTGGCGTAGCCGCGCGGGCCTTCGGCAACCATCGCCTCGTACGCGGCCTGCGCGCCTTGCGTGTCACCGGCATCTTCCAGCGCGCGTGCAGCGACGAACTCGGCAGAGGCCTCCGCCGCGACGCTGTCCTGCCAGGCCTGCCAGCCCTGATAGCCGGCAACGCCCACGACCACGGTCACGGCTGCGCCAAGAACCCACG
>NZ_JBQLZR010000073.1:0-3082 GCF_052168375.1 Glycocaulis sp. | reverse complement strand
GCCGAGTTCCGCGACCGCGCGGCGCGCGGCGCCATGCCGACGGACCTCGCGCCCTGAATTCGCCGGTTTTGGCCTTCAAGGCTGCGTCATCGAGAGATTGCATCTGCGGCTCGAGCGCGTTGATCTGGTTTACCTTGGGCGTCAGACGCCGGACAGTACGATCATTGGAAGAGCCAAAGAGCTTGCGGGCAAAAGAAAGCATGTTTTATCAGCCGTCGCGGGGCGAAATGGGTGATCAGGCTAATCGGGCCGGAAAGCAGCATGAGCTGATGACCGGCCTTCGCGCCTGCTGGGCGCTGGCCCTGAAGCAGCGCGCTCGAGATCAGGGACTTAAGGAGGCAGGCATAGTGTGTCAATCGAACGGGACCATCAGACGCTGTTCCACGGCTTTTGCAGGGCTGGCGGCGTTTGCCGTGCTGGCCGCGTGTGATGCCGGAACCGGAGCTGGCGAGCCGCCCGCGCAGCCGGCTGTGCAGGCCGAAGGGCGCGTCGACGTGCTGGCCCGTTTCCTCGCGCTGGAACCGGCAGGAGAAGGCGACAGCGTGGCCGCCGAGGTTGGCACAACGGTGATCTATGCCTCGGATGTGCGCCGCGAGATTGCTGCGCGCAGCCTGCATGATGATCCGGCGGGGGTGGCACCGTCCGACCCTGTTTTCCAGCAGGTTCTCTCCGAGCTGGTCGAGCAGCGCCTGCTGGCGCTCGAAGCGCTCCGGCGCGGCCTTGACCGGGATCCGGAAGCACGCCGGCGCCTCGCTGCGGCCGAAGAGCGCATCCTTGGCAATATCCTCGTCGAGACGGTCGTGGCCGATGCGATCACCGAGGAAGCCATCGAGCGCATCTATGAAGAACAGAACCGGCTGGCGCCTCCGGTGGAAGAAGTGCGCGCCAGCCACATTCTCGTGACCACGCGCGAGGAGGCCGAGGAGGTTGCCCGTCTGCTGAGCGAAGGCGAGGACTTCGCCCAGCTCGCCCGGCAGGTCAGCCAGGATCCCGGCACGCGCCTTGATGGCGGCGATCTGGGTTATTTCACCCGCGATGGCATGGTCGCCTCCTTCTCCCAGCGTGCGTTCACGACCGATGTGGGCGCGATTTCGGAGCCGTTCCAGACCGAATATGGCTGGCATGTGCTGCGCGTGGCCGACCGGCGCGTGCAGCCGCGGCCCGGCCTAGAATCGCTGCGGGCGAATATCGTCCGCTTCCTGACGCTCGAAGGCATCCAGCTCCTGCTGGACACGGTGCGCCAGACCTATCCGGTAACGCGCAGCGGCGTGCCTGCGCCTGCTGCCATGCGCACGCCAGGACCGGTCGAGCCGGGTGGTCCCGGAGAGGCCGAGCCCGAGGCGGCGCAACCTGCACAGGAGGATGACGCCGCGCCAGAATCCGGGGAAGTCCCGTCCAGTAGCGAACAGCCGGAAAATTAGGGATCCGCTAACTGCGTTCCCACACCTCACCTTAAGGAAGGATCAGGCATGGTTGCGTCTGGAAGTACGCGTCTCCTGCTGGTGGCGGCGTGTGCGCTGATTGATCCTGATGGCCGGGTGCTGATCGCGCAACGGCCCGAAGGCAAGGCCTTCGCGGGCCAGTGGGAGTTTCCCGGCGGCAAGGTAGAGCCGGGTGAGTACCCGGAAGCCGCTGTCGTGCGTGAACTGCGCGAGGAGCTGGGAGTCGAGCCATGCGAGCGTTGCCTGCAGCCCTTCGCCTTTGCTTCCCATCCGCTGGAGGATGGACGCCACCTGCTGATGCCGCTCTATGTCTGCCGGAAATGGGACGGGTTTCCCGATCCGAAGGAAGGCCAGAGCATTGCCTGGGCAAAGCCGCAGGATTTGAGCAGGTACGCGCTTCTGCCCGCCGACATTCCCTTGGCCGCAGAGCTGCGCGACCGTCTCTGAGCGCAGACACGCGCGGCGCGACGGCCATTGAATACGGCATGATTGCCGCCCTCATCGCCATCGTGATCCTGGCCGCGCTGATGTCGATCAGCGGGGAAAGCGGCGCCTTGTGGGAAACGGTCTCGTCCGCGCTTGCAGGCGAGGCTGGCTAGCCCGCCTTTTCGCCGGCACCGCGTTCTTTCACGCCAAGAGCATCGGCAAGGCGCACCTTGGCAGAGCCGGGGCGCAGCGGTTTGGGCTGGCTTTCATGCGGTGCCCATCCGGCAGCGTGCAGGATTTCAAATTTTGCCGGAATGCGGCCATCGGCTTCGGCAAAACGGCTGGCATATTCTTGCGCCGTCTTTACGAAGAACTGGCGGTGAACAGGGGTTCGCGAGCGTCCGGCAGCACGCTGGTCTCGCCCATGCGGCGAAGATCGCGCATCAGCACGAAGGCATTGCCATAGCGCACCGTGACCCGGTCCACATCCGACACCGGCATGGCAAAGCCCGCACGCGCCAGAAGCCCTGCAAGGTCTACCGTATCGGCGAAGGGTGAGACGCGCGGCGAGACCTTGCCGTACACGGCATCCTCGGCGGCCATCAGGGACTGGCGCAATTCGGTCAGCGTGGCACCGCCAAGCAGCGCGCAGGCAAAGAAGCCATCGGGCTTCAGGGCCCGGTTGATCTGGATCAGTGCGCCGACGAGATCATTGGTCCAGTGAAGGGACAGGCAGGAGACGACAAGATCGAGGCTCTCATCGGCGATGGGCAGCGCCTCTTCGTCCATCACCAGTGGCAGCGCGCCGGATTTCGCGGTCATGGCGGCTGAGATGTCCGCCTCGATCAGTGTGCCGATCTTTCCCTGAAGCTCAGGTCTGGCCGCTATGGCGCGCCCGACTGCGCCTGCACCACCGATCACCAGCGCCCGGTCGAATGTTCGGTTTACTGCCATCAGGCGGTCAGCGAGGTCGTCGGCGGCGCGGCTCGCCAGAAAGGAAAATTCCTCATACCCTTCAGCCGCACGGGTCCGGCGCTGACGCAAAAGCGTGCGGTCAAACAGAAGGGGCGGTGTGTCGGACGATGATGCCATGGCGCGGATATGGACCGGCAGGGCTCGTCAGGGAAGCCTCACGGCTGATGACGGGGCTGGCTGACCTTGTCTGGCCGCCTCTGTCGCTCCTGTCCTACGAGCCGTTCAGCGCCCACGGTCAG
>NZ_JBQLZR010000072.1:0-18701 GCF_052168375.1 Glycocaulis sp. | reverse complement strand
CTGGATCTCGCGGGCAACCTGCTCTTCCAGATCTGCCGCTTCACGTTCAACGGCGAGGATTTCCGGGTGGCGCGGGCCATAGCGCGATGTCAGATCGCTGCGCCGGCGGCTCGTCTCGGTCTGCTGGGCCCGCAAGGCCCGGATCGTCTCCGAACGCAGTACCTCACCGATCGTATCGAGCGACGATCCCTGATTGAGCTGAGCCTGAACACTGCGAAGCGACGATTCTGCAGCCGACAACTCGGCGCGCTGGATCGCCAGCTGGGCGTTGAGGTCGGAAATTTGCTGTTCGGTGAGCGTGCTGCCACCCGTATCGAGAAGTCCATTCTCGGCACGGTAAAGCTCCACGGCCTGCTCGTCAGTGCGGACTTCCTCGCGCAACACTTCGAGCCGTTCGTTGAGCCAGATATTCGCCCGCTCCGTCGCCTCGAACTTGGCTTCTAGCTGGGAGGTCAGATAGGCGTCGGCAAAGGCATTGGCAATTCGCGCCGCCTTTTCAGGGCCTTCCGAAACGAAGCTGATTGAAATCATGTATGTCATGCCCGACCGGCGGGCGCTCAGGCGGTCCAGAACCGCCGAGGTGACCTGATCGAGTTCGCGGCTTTCCGGTGATCCGGTGCTTTCCGCAACCTGTGACGGCAGAAGGGCGGAAAAGAACCCGGTGACGCCACTAATGAGCGCGCCGACCCCGGAAGGCTCGCGCAGGCGGCCATTGAATTCGGGGTCTGACACCAGATCGAGGCTCTCGACGACAGCCTGGGCCAGCGAGCGGCTGCGGATCAATTCCACCTCGGTATCGAGCGCGGCGGCGTCCGACCCGACACCCGTCAATACCGCCTCGATATCAATGACCTGGGAGCGGCGTGCATCAATGATGACACTGGCGGTAGCCGTGTATTGCGGCGTCATCTGCATGGTGACGAGAACCGCGAGCGCAAAAATTCCGAGCGCAACGGCAATGAATACGGCAAGTCGCCGCCGAAGGACGCGCCAGAGCTGGCGAAGGTCTACAAGGTCGTCATCGGCCTCAAGGCCAGCGCTCGCGAATGGCTGGCTCGAATTGTTAGCCATGACTACCCCGGCTTTTGGACACCACGTGGAACATGCGACCGGCACAACGAAACGCAAGCGCGCTCCGATGTGCCGGTGGGCATGCCTGATGGAGGAAGGCTACAACCTTCCTCCGACTGTCATCAATACTGGATCACCGCCGAGAACATGACGCGATTGACGCTGAATGCATTGGCGGCGTCGATACCCGCAGAGGTCTGGTCGAGATAGCTATAGCTCGCCGTCAGACCGAGATTGCGGTTCACCAGATAGGTCGCCTGCGCCGTTGCGCCCCAGCGCTCGTCTTCCCGGTCAATGCCTTCATAGTCGTCATTGGCGTAGTCCACGCGGCCAGTCAGGATGACGTTGCGAAGCAATTCATGGTCGAGCTGCGCTGCGAGAGACGTGCCGAGGAAACCTGCCGACGCCGCGATGCCGGAGTCTTCAATTGCCCGGCGGGCCGTGAAGGTCAGCGTGGTCAGCTGGGTCGGGAACCATTCCACGAGGCCGTCAAAGCTGAAGCCCTCCACTTTCGGGAAAGCTGCGCTGACATAGGTCTGCTCGGTATAGCCGAGACCGATTTCGCCGCGCGCGAGACCGCCGAGATCAAACTCCACACCGCCATCGATGGTGTATCCATCGGAGTCCCGGTTATTGAGAACAGCCGGCGGGGCAAGGTGGAAGTCGCGGTCATTATAGCGGTAGCGGACAAAGAGCGCGGTATCCGGGCTGATCGCATAGTCGGCGCGCACCGTGTAGCGGTGGGTGTCCTGGTCGCGGAAGTCCTGGCTGGCAACACCGCCACCGATCAGGCGCGCATCTTCGTAGTCGGTTTCCGCAAAATCATACCCGGCGCGCAGGCGCAGGCGGTTGAAGGTGTGCTGACCGCCAATAGAGAACGTCTTGTTGTCAAAACGGATCGGCTCGGCTGCAAAACCGGCTGCGCCGGCAGAGGTACGCGGCTCGGTACCACGGCTCTGCGAGATGGAGCCATTCAGCGAAGTGGAGCGCCGGATGTCCAGACGGCCGCCCGCACCGAGCGCATAGTCGGTCGTGCTCTCATCGGTGAAATCATTGTAGAGCTTGCGATTGACGTTCGCATAGGCGTTGAACGCGTGGCGCGACCAGGTCGTATCGACCGTCACTGCCGGGTTCAGGATGAGGATGGAATCCGTTTCCTCATTCGTCGCCGTCGCGAAGATGTTGTCGTTCAGTTCGACACCGAGCGTCAGGCTCGGGCGGTAGATGAAGGCACCGGCACGCGCGCCGAGCGCGTCGTATTCCGGACGCGGGCGCTGCGTCACACTCACGTTACGGTCGCGGTCCCAGAGAGCCTGAGCCTCGGCGGTGGAAGCCCCGGCCACGCTCGCAGCTCCGCCAGCACCCAAAATAAGGACGGCAGCGCCGACACTCGAAAACAGCTTTTCCTTGAGGTCCACCATGTATTCCCCACTAATGAAAATCCGGCGCCAATATCGCCGGCACAAAACCTTGTCGGGCCTGCGCCTTGAAGGAACGCAGGCCCGAAAACTTGCCGGACCTAGTAGTCCGAACCGCCACGGCCACCCGGAGGCGGCGGCGGGGGCGGGGTCGGCGTGCTGCCCGACGGACCACCCGGAACGCCCGGAATGCCGCCCGGAGAAGCCAGTTGGCCGGATACGTTCGCAGCAGCAGCCGTCGCCGCCGGCGTTTGCATGACCGGCGAAGCCGCCGCGACAGCCAGAGCGGCAGAAGCCGTTGAAGCATCAGCGCCGGAAGCCTGGATCGCTGCAGCAATCGCCGCCTCGACTTCAGCTTCGGTCGCATCCGGACCCAGCGCCGCAACGGCAGCTACGATGGCGTCGGCGACTTCCTGAACCGTCGGAGCTTCCTGCACGAATGCAGACGCGGAAGCGATAGCAGGAATGCCAGCGAGCGGCGCGCCAGCGAACATCACGGCGCCAAGAAGTGCGCGGGAAAGCTTGATTGAATGTTTCATGACGAGCCTCTCAAATTAACCTTGAGCTTAGGAGTAACAAACTTCGCCTCAGAGGGCCATGACAAAAGTGCCCCAGCCCCCTAATGCAACCCTCTGAAAAACAAGCGCAGGCTTAACAGTTGGTGAAGGTGATGCAGAATCGCCACGCAAAGGACGCGTTGCCATGCGCATTGTCTTCCCGGAGAACCCGCCAACTCATGGTGACCAGCACACGAGTGGAAATGAGTCCGAAAATTCACTCGACAGGCTGATGATCCAAGTCGTCCCGGCCCGATAAACACCGCGATAGCGGCGCAACAGAAATGTCCGCGCGAGCGGGTTCACGCCAGATTCTTGGAGCGAATTGCCGGATAAGCCGCGTGGCAGGCCCTAGGGGAATCGAACCCCTCTTTCCAGGTTGAAAACCTAGCGTCCTAACCGATAGACGAAGGGCCCGCATCAACGCGAGACCGGTTCTATATCCAAGCCGAATCCCCGATGCAAGCCCTGCGCGTAGCTTATTGTGCAGCAGGTGCACGCGCCGCGTGGTCAGCCGCTCGCCAGCGCCAGGTCCTCGAGGTGAAGCTCCGCCTTGCGGCCAAAGCGATTGTCTTCGGCCTTGATGCGTCCGGCCGCATGCCAGCGCTGGTTTTGGCCATTCAGGAGAGCGTCGCCCAGCGGCTTGCCGACCGCGCGAAAGGCGATGCCTGACACCTGCGCGCCGGAGGCAGCCTCGAAGGAGAAGCGCAAATGCCCGGTCCCCACCTCCTTCACGAAGCGGATATGAAGGTCTGACAGGGCGAATCTCGGCTCCGGATTGCCCATGCCGAACGGTGCGGCCTGCTTGAGCGAATCGCCGAACTCGAAACTGACCGCTGCGGGGTGAACCACCGCGTCGAGGCGCAAGGTGCGCGCCTCATCAGCCGCAGCCCACTCGGGCGCAAGGCGTTCAGACAGGAAGTCCCGGAAAGCCCCGATGCGCGGCGCGGCAATGGTAAGACCTGCCGCCATGGCATGCCCGCCGCCCTTCTCCAGCAGGCTGGCCTCGCGGGCCGCAAGGATTGCATTGCCGAGATGCACGCCGGGACAGGAACGCCCGGATCCCTTGCCGATACCGTCTTCTACGCCGATCACGATGGTCGGCCGGTTGAACTGGTCCTTGATCCGTCCGGCAGCAATGCCGATGACGCCGGGGTGCCAGCCCTCGCCAGAGAGTACGATGACGGGACCATCCGGATCGACCTGACCGCTTTCGATCTGATCGAGAGCGGCGGTGAGCACCCCGTCCTCAATGGCTTTGCGTTCGGCGTTTAGCTGGTCGAGCTCCTGCGCGATGGCGCGAACCCGCGCCGGGTCGTCGCTTGCAAGCAGTTCAAGGCCCAGACCAGCCGAACCGACACGCCCGCCCGCATTGATGCGCGGACCCAGCAGAAAGCCGCAATGGTAGGGGCTGGCAGGCCCTGTTAAGCCCGACACCTCGGCCAGCGCCGCCAGACCCGGCTTGTGCCAACTGCTCATCACCTTTAGGCCCGTGGTAACGATCGCGCGGTTCGGACCGGTAAGTGACACCACGTCGCAGATCGTACCGAGAGCGGCGAGATCCGTCATTGCCATGATGTCGGGCTCCGGCCCGGAAAAGGCACCGCGCGCCCGGCCCTCGCGGTTCAGCGCAGCCAGAAGGACCAGCGTCACACCCGCCGCCGCGAAATGGCCACAGCCCGAAGTGTCGCCTGGCTGGTTTGGGTTGACGAGCGCCAGCGCCGGGGGTGGCGCGCCGTCCATCAGATGGTGGTCGATGACCACGACCGGCAGGCCCATCGATGCCGCACTTTCCAGCGCGCCATGGGCGGCAGCCCCGCAATCAACCGTTACGACCAGACCAGCGCCCGCAGCTTGCAGGCTGGCAAAGGCTTCGGCGGAAGGACCGTAACCTTCCTCGATACGGTCCGGCACATAGGTCAGTGCCTCCTGCCCGACCGCGCGCAGCCAGCGTACGAGCTGCGCGCCGGAGCTCGCCCCGTCGACATCGTAATCGGCAAAGACCGCGATGCGCGTGCCTGCCTGTACCGCGTCCCATATGGCGCGGGCGGCAGCGTCCATGCCCAGAAAGCTCGACGGATCGGGAAAGCTGTCGCGCAGGCGTGGGCTGAGGAATCCGTTTGCGGCATCGACGTCAATGCCGCGCGAGACCATGAGACGCGCCAGTGCATCATTGCACCCCGTAGCCCGCACGACGGCGGCCACCTGTTCGTCGCGAGCCTCGCTCAGCGCCCAGGCCCGCCCGGTTACCGAGCGGGTGACGCCAAACAACGCTTCGCGTCCGGCGCTCACGGGATCAGCTGCCCTCCAGGAATCGCTGGGTGGTAATGACGCGGCGCGAGCGTGGCGCGGACGACAGAAGCAGGGTCTGGGTGGTGACTGTGCCGGGACCGTGGGTTACGCCGTCCAGCAACTGTCCGCCGGTCACACCGCTGGCGACAAAGAGGCAGTCCTTCGAGGCCAGTTCACTACCGGCATATTTGCGGTCGAGATCCTGGATGCCGGTCTTGGCCGCGCGTGCGCGCTCGTCATCATTGCGGAAGAACAGGCGGCATTCGATCTGGCCACCAAGGCAGCGCAAGGCAGCTGCGGACAAGACGCCCTCAGGTGCGCCGCCCTGACCCACATACATGTCGACGGAGGTTTTCGGGTCGGCTGCCGCGATAACGGCGGCCACACCCCCGTCCGGGATCAGCACAACGCGCGCGCCGGCTGCGCGCACAGCGTCGATGATCGCCTGATGGCGTTCGCGCTCGAGCACGCACACGGTGATGTCAGTCACCGGCACGCCCTTGGCCTTCGCGACGGCAGCAACATTTTCGCCCACCGGCTTGTCCAGATTGATGATCCCGTCCGGCAGGCCGGGGCCGACGGCCAGCTTGTCCATATAGGTATCAGGCGCATGCAGGAGGCCACCGCGCGGCGCGAGCGCCAGCAGCGTCAACGCTTCAGGCTTGCCGCCTGCGGTGAGCGAGGTGCCTTCCAGCGGATCAAGCGCAATATCGATCTCCGGCCCTTCTCCGGTGCCGACCTCCTCGCCGATATAGAGCATCGGTGCCTCGTCGCGCTCGCCTTCGCCGATCACGATGCGGCCACGCATGGGCATGTCGTTGAACGCTTTGCGCATGGCATCGACCGCTGCCTGGTCGGCTGCGATCTTGTCACCCCGGCCAGCCAGACGCGCAGCCGCGATTGCGGCGCGTTCAGCCGCTTCCACGGCGCCAAGGGCAAGATGAGAAAGGGAGTGGGAGGGCATCAGGCAGCGCTTCCTTGCGATGGGTTTGGAACGAAGGGTCCGTTCAGATCAGGAAAGTTTGGTCAATTGTCTCTGGCCGGCGCAGGCGGCGGTGTGGCCTGTTCCCTTGCCCGTTGTCCATAGGCCAGCGGATCGGCTGGCGGCAACATCAGCAGCTGAGCGCGCGAGACAACCATGTCGCGCGTATCGGCCAGCGAACGCGCTGCACTCGCCATGCGCCAGCTTTCGGCCTCGGGCCTGCGAATTTCGGGGATGAATTCGGGCGGCTGACGGTCGGCTTCCAGCGCCATGCGCGCATCGGCCCAGCTGCCTTCGGTTTCCGGGACGGTCACCAGCGCGCAGCCTGTAAGGATGAGGCTCGCCAGAACTACGCAGGTCAGGAGGGAGGGGACACGGGCCACGGGGCTGGCCTCCTTCAAGGGAGTGGACGGATCACACGCTTTCTATACGCTTCGTTTCCTCAGTGTCACGCCCTACCGGAAGTGCTGTCTGTCATGGCCGAGAAAAAATCCCCTCCCAAGCGCGCTAAATCGAAAAAGCTGGCCTCTGCCGCAAAGAAGCCGGCCAAACCGGCTGCGGCGGAGGAAGCGGCTCCGCCACCGGCACCCGAACCGGCCACCGGCGCGATGGGGTTTCCGGGCCTTCCGGCGGCAGACCTTGAAACGCTGGAGACCATATCGCGCAATGTCATGCAGTCGGCGCTGAAGAGCCAGAAGCTGATGGCCGACATGATGCGCCGGTCTCTGGAAGGTGATCCCACATTTGCCCCGCAGGCTGATCCGCTGCACGCATCACCTGAACTTGCGAAGGCCTGGGAAAACGTGCTCAGCGACCCGGAACTCCTGTTACAGGCTCAATCCGATCTTTATCGCGGCTATCTCGATCTCTGGTCCGGCGCGACAAAGAAGATGATGGGCGAAACACCGCCGCCCGTGATCGAACCGGAAAAGGGCGACAAGCGCTGGCGTGCCGCTGAATGGACCGAACACCCCATGTTCGATGCCATGCGCCAGTCCTACCTGTTGAACCAGCGCTTCCTCCTCAATCTTGTCAACAATGCCAAGGGCATAGACGAGGAAACGCGCCGGAAGGTGAACTTCGTCACGCGCCAGATGATCGACGCCATGTCGCCGACCAATTTCGCCCTGACCAATCCGGATGTGCTCAAAGCCACGTTCGAGACCAAAGGCGAGAACCTGTCGCGCGGTCTGATGAACCTCGTGAACGATCTGGAGCGCGGCAAGGGCCGCCTCGCCCTCTCCCAGACCGATATGGAAGGCTTCGTCGTCGGCAAGGATCTGGCTGCGACGCCCGGCGAGGTGATCTTCCGCAACCCGGTCATGGAACTCATCCAGTATTCACCGGTCACCGAGACCGTGCGCCAGAGGCCGATTCTCATCGCGCCGCCCTGGATCAACAAGTTCTACATCATGGACATGCGTCCGCAGGGCTCGATGATACGCTGGCTGACGCAACAGGGGTTCACGGTGTTCCTGATCTCCTGGGTGAACCCGGATCCTACCCTGAAGGACAAGACGTTCGAGGACTATATCCGCGAAGGCCTGTTCGAGGCGCTGGACGCGGTCGAGACGGCTACCGGCGAACGTCAGGTCGACGCCATCGGCTATTGCATTGGCGGCACGATGCTGGGCAGCGCGCTGGCCCTGATGGCGGCTGAAAACGATGACCGCATCGCCTCGGCCACCTTCTTTGCCGCGCAGCTCGATTTCGAGCTGGCGGGCGAGCTTCTGGTCTTCATCGACGAGGAATGGTTCAAGGAAATCGGCCGCCTGATGGATGCGCAAGGCGGGGTGCTGGACGGGCGGACCATGGCCGACACGTTCAACATGCTGCGCGCCAATGACCTCGTCTGGTCGTTCGTGATCAACAACTACCTTCTAGGCAAGACGCCGCAGGCCTTCGACCTGCTCTACTGGAATGCCGACCAGACGCGTATGCCCAAGACCTTGCACCTCTATTATCTGGAGAAGTTCTACAAGCAGAACGCTCTTTCCAAAGGGGAATTGGAGCTGGGCGGTCACCGGCTCGACCTGAAAAAGGTGAAAATCCCGGTCTTCATGCAGGCCAGCAAGGAAGACCACATCGCCCCGGCGGACTCGGTCTATCGCTCCGCGCGCCTGTTCGGTGGCAAGACGCAATACATGATGGCCGGATCAGGCCATATCGCCGGCGTGGTCAACCATCCCGATGCCAACAAGTACCAGCACTGGGTCAACGAGACCTTGCCGGAAACCCGCGAAGAATGGCTCAAAGGGGCCAAGGAAAACCCCGGCTCCTGGTGGCCGCACTGGAAGGCGTGGCTCCTGTCGATGAATGACACCCAGGTGCCCGCACGCAAACCCGGCGGTGGCAAGCTGAAGCCTATCTGCCCGGCTCCGGGCGAGTATGTGAAGGTGAGGAGTTAGGGGAAAGCCCCGTCCCATCCAAGAATCGCGGTCCCGGCCCTCCAGCCGAGACCCACCTACGAAGCACCTGAGGCACCAAAAACCATGGATCCCGGGTCAAGCCCGGGAACCCGGTTGAGGGGGCACGCGAAAAAGCGGAAGGCTAGCGCAAGCTGAGGGCCGACTCGTCGGTCACAAGCACGGTCAGATCGAGCAGATCGCCCTTCACCAGGTTGTAGCCCGATACGCTGGCGAGCGGCCGGACCGACATCCCTCGCGCCGCAAGCGCCGCGTCAAAACCCTCGCGCTCGGCGACGTCCACAATGGCCACTCCGCAGGCCGGATCGCTTGCCAGCACGTCCACGGACGCCTCGGCATTGTCCGACAGGAGCGCGTTTGTCCCGAGATAGAAGGCATTGGATGGCTCGCGATAGCCGAGCGTGGTGATGGAGAGCGTCTCGCACCCTTCCAGCCGGTCCACGATGCGCCCCATGCGCTCTGACGGCCACATGGCATCGATATTGGGGATCACCACGCCGAACATCGCGCCATAGACGGCGATGGCACCGACACCGGCCACGCCCAGCGTGCGCAGGGACGGCGCGAAGGCGAGCGCACCCACGGTAAAAAGCGCGACAAGGCCAGCGCCAGCGGCGATCCAGGCTTCGAGCCCGACTGCGCCGTTGAATTCGATATGCGCCGCTATCGGAAGCGCGATGAGCACGCCGGAGACGGCGAGCGTCAGGCCAGCGGCAACCCAGTGGAAGACACGCTGCTTCAACCCGGAAAGAAGTCCGCGCACATCAGTCAGTGCAAGGCCCATCAGGATCGCGATGGCCGGAAAAGTCGGCACCACATAGTGCGGCAGCTTGGTGGTGATGAGTTCGAAGACGATCCAGGTCGGCACGATCCAGGAGACGAGGAAGAGGATCGTCCTGTCCTTGCGGTGTTTCCACGCCGCCAGCACGGCCAGCGCCAGCAGGACGGCACCCGGCCACAACGTCACGGGTGAGAGCATGAGGTGGAAGCCGAGCGGACCGGTATGGTTCTCCGCCGCTTCGGACACCTTGCGCAGCATCGACCAGCCCACCGCTTCCGCAAGGAAGGCGCCATCGGTGACGATGGTCACCGCAACAAGCCAGGGCGCTGCGATGGCAATGACGACCAAGAGGCCAAGGCCCGGACGGATACGGCGCAGGAGATCAAAATCGCGCGTCAGAGCGATGAAGGCGAACAGCGTCAGCGCCGTCACCATGGTGAAGATCGGACCCTTGATCAGGATGCAGACGCCTGTTGCAGCCCACATCGCAAAGGGCCAGCCGATGAAGGCAGGACGCCTGTCCGTAATTTTGAGCGCCAGCATGGCGAGCGAAATCTGCGCCAGCATGCCAAAGCCCAATAGAAGCGCATCTGTCTTGGCGGTGCGTGCCTCCACCTGAAGCGATAGCGCAATGGCCAGCACAAGGCCTGCGGCAAGCCCCACCTGCGGCGAAAAGAGCCGGCTGCCGAGCCAGCCGGTCATGATAATGGCGGCAATAATGCCAAAAAGACTGGTCAGGCGGTGCGCCCAGACCGGCGCTTCGGCGCCGCCAAAGGGCGTGGTGGTCACGACCTGCGCCCAGTACGTGCCGACGGGCTGCTTGTGACGGGCCTCATCCTGAAAGCGGATATCGATGAAGTCGCCCGTCTCCATCATCTGGCGGCTGGCCTGAATATAACGGGACTCATCGCGGTCCATCGCCGGGATGGTGAAGAAGCCCGGCAACATTGCCGCCAGCGCAACGAGCACCAGAAAGAGATAGCCGAAGCGGTTCAGACCGCCGCGTGTGCCCGGCACCAGAAGCGTCTCAAGCCAGCCGGTCACGTCAGACCTCATCTGCCGAACGGCCGAGCAAAAGCTGGGCAGCGGGCACATGGGTACGGCGCATGAGCCACACCACACCCATCAGATCAAAAAACCCGGCCATAGCTCTGCCAAGATTTGTGTATTTGGATTCGCCTGCCGCCCGGGCGCGATTCACAACCGGCACGCTGACATAGCTGAATCCGAGGTGCCGGGTGAAGGCCGGGATATAGCGGTGCAGCGCATCGAAGAAGGGCATGGCGAGGAAAAGGTCCCGCACCACCAGCTTCAATCCGCACGCCGTATCCGGACAGGCATCATTGAGGAGGCTGCGGCGAAGATGATTGGCAAAGCGCGAGGCGAACTTGCGGCTATTGCCGTCCGTGCGGTTCTGGCGCCAGCCAGCCACAAGAGCCCTGTCACCGACAGTCGTCAGATCAATCTCGGCGACCATGTCCAGAATGGAGCGCGGATCGTCCTGCCCGTCCCCGTCCATTGTCGCGACCCAGAGGGAGCGCGCCGCGATCATGCCCGTTCGCAGGGCCGCGCTCTTGCCGGAGCGCTTCGGATGCTGGATCAGGCGGATGCGGTCGTCTTCCGCCATCAGGCCGCCCAGCGCCTCTGCCGTCCCGTCAGTGCTGCCATCATCAATGATGATGAAGCGCGATTGCGGGATCGATGCGGTAATCACATCGCGCGCTTCGCGTACAACCGTCTCGATGCTTTCTGCCTCGTTGAGCGCAGGAATGAGCACCGTCAGCAGAGGTCGTGAAGCGGCATCGGTCATCAGTGTGAAGTGTCCCGGTACTGGCGCGGAAGGCAATTGTCCGCTGGCGGGCGTGCATAGCATGACCCCTCCGGCATGGGGAGCCGCCAATTACGGCGCTCCAGCCCTGTTCGCCAAAAGAAAACGGGCGGCGCCATCCGGCACCGCCCGCTTTTGCATTCCCGCAAGGGAAAGACCGTTTAGCGCTTCGAGAACTGGAAGCTGCGGCGGGCTTTCTTCTTGCCGTACTTCTTGCGCTCGACGACGCGGCTGTCGCGGGTGAGGAAGCCACCGGCTTTCAGCACGCGGCGCAGCTCCGGCTCGTAATAGGTCAGAGCCTTGGAGATGCCGTGACGCACCGCACCGGCCTGGCCGGACAGGCCACCACCGGTCACCGTTGCATACACGTCATACTGGTCGAGGCGCTCGGCCGTTTCGAACGGCTGGGCCAGCAGCATGCGCAGCACCGGGCGGGCAAAGTAAACTTCCTGATCGCGGCCATTGACGACGATCTTGCCGGCACCCGGCTTGATCCAGACGCGGGCAATGGCGTTCTTGCGCTTGCCGGTGGCATAGGCGCGGCCATGCTCGTCGATCTTCGGTTCGGCAAGAACCTCTTCTTCGGGCGTGGCAACAACCGGAGCGTCAGCCTGCTTCAGGGCCGATTTCAGGTCTTCGAGAGAGCGTGCTTGTTCGGCCATTATGCGCTCCGCACGTTTTTGGTGTTGAGGGATTTGAAGTCGATGACTTCAGGCTGCTGGGCCTCGTGCTTGTGCTCGGTGCCGGCATAGACGCGCAGCTTGGAGAACTGGGTGCGGGCCAGCGGGCTTTCTTTCGGCAGCATGCGCTTGACGGCGTTCTCGAGCACACGCTCGGGGAAACGGCCCTCGATCAGCTTGCGCGGGCTGGTTTCCTTGATACCGCCCGGGTGACCGGTGTGACGGTAATAGCGCTTGTCTTCGTATTTTTTGCCCGTGAACACCACCTTGTCGGCATTGATGACCACGATATGGTCACCGCAATCGGTGTGCGGGGTGAAGTCGGGACGGTGCTTGCCGCGCAGACGGGTGGCAATATACGCCGCGAGACGGCCGACAACGGCCCCTTCGGCGTCGATCACAACCCATTTGTGTTCAACTTCTGCGGGCTTTGCGGAGAAGGTCTTCATCGCTTCGGCCTTGACACTTGAGAGCGAGACCGGAACCGCCCGGCCTCTCATGGATGCGCGCTGTTACGCGCCGCACCGGTTTGTGTCAACACGGCTTGTGAAAAAGACTGTAAATCAGCGCTCTAGATATGCGGTATTTAATTACCGCACACTCTGAGCTCTCCGCTGCCGCTCCGCCCTCCCCCTGTCACACGGGTGACAAATCACCTATAGATCATGGTGATTTCAAACGCCCTTCATCCACTCTGGAGCCCCCGTCATGCCCCTGTCCCGCCGCCGGTTTTTCGCTCAGGCCGCTGCGACGGCAAGTGCGTTTGCCGGACTGGCCGTACTGACCGGGTGCAATGGCGCGCCGCCCCAGACACACCTGAACCAGGTGCGCGGCTATGGCCGCCTGCAAGCAGACCGGCGCGGTCTTTTCAGCCTGCCAGACGGGTTTTCCTACACGACGTTCTCCGAAACCGGCCAGGTCATGAGCGATGGCCTGCTGGTACCTGGCAATCATGACGGCATGGCCTGCTTTCAGGGGAGCGACCGCGACCATGTCATCCTCGTCCGCAATCATGAACTCAACCCCGGACAGGTCGAGAAGTCTGCCTTCGGCGCCGATTACAGCCTGCTGGACCGGATCGACCCGTCCTTTCTCTATGACACGCTTCCAGGCGGGGAGCCGCACCTTGGCGGCACCACGACCGTTCATGTGAATGCCCGCAATGGCCGGGTGGAGCGCGAATTCCTGTCGCTCGCCGGCACGGTCAATAATTGCGCGGGCGGCCCGACGCCCTGGAATAGCTGGATCAGCTGTGAGGAAACCCTGATGCAGCAGGGTGGTGCGGCGCGCCTCGACCATGGCTGGAACTTTGAAGTTCCTGCCAGTGCGACAGGGCTGGTCGAACCGGTAGCGCTGCGCGGCATGGGCCGCTTCCGCCACGAGGCAGTGGCAATCGATCCGGCAACGGGCATTGCCTACCAGACAGAGGATGCGGAACCGGGGCTTTTCACCCGTTTCATCCCGGATCACAGGGAAGAATTGTGGCGCGGGGGCCGGTTGCAGGCGCTGGCACTTGTGGAGCGTCCCGGCGCCGACACCCGCAACTGGTCTGGCAGCACCGATCCCATTCCGGTCGGCCAGTCCCTTGACGTGCGCTGGATTGATCTTGAGGCGATCCACAACCCGGACAACGATCTTGCCAGCCGTTCAGTGCTGGCGGGCGCGGCCAATTTCACGCGCGGAGAAGGCCTGTGGTTTGGCGAAGGCGAGCTTTATTTCTGCTGCACCGATGGCGGACCGGCCCAGATCGGACAGATATGGCGCTACCGGCCCAGCCCGTTTGAAGGCACGCCGCGCGAGCGCGAGGCGCCGGGCCAGATCACCCTGTTTGTGGAATCAACCGATGCGCGGGTGCTCGAGAAGTGCGACAACATCACGATTGCGCCTTGGGGCGACCTCATTGTCGTTGAAGATGGTGAGGGTGAACAGTTCATCCGCGGCGTCACGCCCTCTGGGCAAATCTACACGATTGGCCGCAATGCGGCGTCTGACACCGACAACGAATACAGCGAGATAACAGGTCCATGCTTCTCACCCGACGGAACGACACTCTTCTTCAACGTGCAACGCGGTCCGGGGCGCACCTTCGCCGTAAGGGGGCCGTGGGAGCGGCGCTCGCTGGCCTCTGTGTAGCGGCGCTTCTTGCCGGGTGCGAGCAGCCGGCAGAACCCGGCGCGACAGAAGAGGCCGTGGAGACCCGCGCGGCCGTGCGCAGCGTTCCGGTTACCGGCATGACGCAGGAAGCTGGCGCGGTCGAGCACCTCGCCCTGCTGCCCGTCGCGGACGCCCGCGATGACGGGTTGATCGTTGCGGCGCTGCGCGGCGGGGGGTTTGACGCCTACAATGATTTCGGCGAGAGGGTCTTCCAGGCCGCAGGCCCCGCGTTGACCAGCCTCGTGGCAGTACCGGTCTTCGAGATGCGCGGCACGCGCCTTCCGCTGCTCTTCGGCAGTGATAGCGACCGCCTCCTGCGCGGTTTTATCGTTCTGCCGGGTGCAGAGGCTATTGAGCCCCTGCCGCTGGACATTGCGAGCGTGAGTGATCCGGTGGAGAGCGTATGCCTCTACCGGCAAGGCACGGGCTTTGTCGAACTCGCCCTGCTGCACGCCAATCGCCGCGCCACCATCTGGCGCATGATGGATACCGGCGCTGACCGGCTGACCCTGACGCGCGTGTCGGAGATCGCCCTGCCCTTTACCGGTGAACACTGCGCCGGCGTGGACGGCGATCTGGTGATCGGCAGTGCTACGGGCGGCCTGGCCCGCGTCGATGGGCAAGGCAGTGTCTCGGCTGACGCAGTCGACGTGTCGGTTGCCAACTTTGCCTTCACCGAGCTTTACGGGCGGCCAGTGGCTCTGGTCCCGTTCGCCGATCAGGGCGTGATCGGCGTGTTTGACGGGCGCACGCTTGAAGAAATCTCGGCCATCGAGGTTCAGAGCGAAATGTCGATCACTGGCCTGGAACAGCCCGGTGCCATCACGGTCACCGAACTGCCGTTCAGCGGCATGGGCTTTTCCACCGGCCTCGCAGCCATCCATGATGGCGGCGACACCCGCATCAAGCTGGTGACGCGCGACGTGCTGGGCCGGGCCGTTACCGCGCCGGAGTAACAGCCGTCCGGGCCGCCAGCCAGGTCGTGAAGCCCGCCGTCAGGAAGAGCGCAATTGCGCCGCCCTGGTGGGCAAGCGACAGGTTCAGCGGCGAGGCTGATACAAGCGTCCAGATGCCCAATGCCACCTGCCCTGCGATCAGCACGGGCAGGAGCACGCCCACACGCTTGAGATCGGTCAGTCCGGTTTGCCAGAGGCGCCATGCCAGCACGGCGCCCAGCACGGCCAGGGCATAGCCTGTCCAGCGATGCTGGAACTGCACAGCGGGAAGGCTTTCAAACACGGCGCGCCAGACCGGCAGGCCGGAGAGATAGCCCTCAGGGAAAATCTGCCCCTCGAACCCCGGCCAGGTGGTGAAGATTCGTCCTGCCCCGGTTCCGGCCACCAGCGCGCCCAGCGCGATCTGGAACAGCACAGCGCCCCAGAACACGGCGGCAAGCGAGAAGACTGGTCCGCGCTTGACGATAGGCGTCTTGCCGTAGCGCAGTTCGAGCGCGGTCCAGAGCGTCAGCCCTAGAATACAGAAGGCCATGATCAGGTGCGTTGCCAGACGGTACTGGCTGACCGACACACGCTCGGTCAGGCCCGAGGCTACCATCCACCAGCCGATAGCCCCTTGCAGGCCACCCAGCGCAAAGAGCACCCACAGCCGCGTCTGCAAGCGTTTGGGCACCTGACGAGAGATCAGGAAGAAGGCGAAGGGTAGCGCAAAGGCAAAGCCGAGGAACCGCCCGAGCTGGCGATGGCCCCATTCCCACCAGTAGATGAACTGGAACTCGGCCATGCTCATGCCGCGGTTCTGGATCTGGTATTGCGGGATCTGGCGATATTTCTCCAGCTCCGCCTCCCAGCCTGCCTGTGTCATGGGCGGGATGGCGCCGGTCACCGGGCGCCATTCGGTAATGGACAGGCCTGAGCCGGTCAGGCGCGTCGCACCGCCCACCACGATCATCGCAATGACCAGCACCGCAATGACCACCAGCCACCAGAACATGGCCCGGTTGGTATCTTCAGGCGTGAATGGCCGGGGAAGTGCAGTATGGGCGAACATGGCAGGCCTCTGGTCAGTCCGTGTGCTGCAGCTACTTATCCCTTCGGACGTGGCGCGCAAGCGATCCGCGCGCTTTCGCCGCGCATGGGATGCATCGCGCAGGCGCAAAACAGGGCTGGCGCCCGGCGCGGCCTCAGCCTAACCTTGACGTAAACGTAAACGGGAGGAGACTCGAAAATGTCGCTGGAGACTTTCCGCAAAGAGACCCGCGAATGGCTTGAGGCAAACTGCCCGCCGGGCATGCGCATTCCCGCCCGCGGCGAAGCCGATATCTGCTGGGGCGGCCGCAACTGGACCTTCGCCAGCGATGACCAGCGTGTCTGGCTGGAGCGTATGGCGGAGCGCGGATGGACCGTACCGACCTGGCCGAAGGAATATGGCGGCGCCGGCCTCTCCAAGGAGGAAGCGCAGGTCCTGAAGGAAGAGATGAAGGCCATCAAGGCCCGCTCGCCGCTCGACAGCTTCGGCATCTGGATGCTTGGCCCGGCCCTGCTGAAATACGGCAATGAAGAGCAGAAGCGTGAACACCTGCCGAAAATCGCGCGCGGCGAGATCCGCTGGTGCCAGGGCTATTCCGAGCCGGGTGCCGGTTCCGACCTTGCCTCGCTGCGCACCAAGGGCGTGCTGGACGGCGATGAGTATGTCATCAACGGCCAGAAAGTCTGGACCTCCTACGCCGACAAGTCTGACTGGATATTCGCGCTCGTTCGCACCGAGGCTGATGCGCCCAAGCATCTCGGCATTTCCTTCATTCTGGTGGACATGGCCACAGCCGGCGTTTCCACAAAGCCGATCAAGCTGATTTCGGGTAAATCGCCCTTCTGCGAGACCTTCTTCGATGATGCCCGCGCCCCGGTGACCAACGTAGTCGGCAAGCCGGGTCAGGGCTGGGAGATTGCCAAATACCTGCTCAGCCACGAGCGCGCCGGCATCGTGTCCGACGCCGTTTCCGGCGGCCTCAACCCGGTTGGCGCCGCACATCTGGCTGGCGAGGTTGACGAGAAGGGCCAGATCGCTGACCCGATCCTTCGCGGTGACGTCGCGCGCCTCACCATTGACGCGCTGGCCTTCGAGGCGACCTTGCGCCGGGTGAAGGATGAGGCCGACAAGGGCGAAGGTGTGGGCGCGAAAGCCTCCATCCTGAAATATGTCGGCACCGAGCTGAACAAGCGCCGCCACGAGCTGAACATGTCGGCGCTCGGCTCCGATGGCCTCCTGTGGGAAGGCGAGAAGGAAGAAGACGGCGAGGCCGCCCGCTCCTGGCTGCGCAGCCGTGCCAACTCCATCGAGGGCGGCACCAGCGAGATCCAGCTCAACATCGTCGCCAAGCGCGTCCTTGAGCTTCCCGGCACCTGATTTTCAAGAAGGCATTTGCTGCAATGAGCTTTGTATTGAACGACGAAGAGCAGATGCTGCGCGATAGCGCGCGCAGCTTTCTGTCCGAGACGGCCCCGGTAACCGCGTTTCGCAAGCTGCGCGACGAGAACAACTCCGATGGCTTCTCGCGCGAGCTGTGGTCTGCCATGGCCGAGATGGGCTGGACCGGCGTGCTGGTCGAGGAAGACCATGGCGGAGTGGATCTGGGCGTATCGGCGGCGGGCCTGCTGCTGCAGGAGATGGGCCGCACGCTGACGCCCTCGCCATTTCTGTCCACCTCCGTCCTCGCGGCAACGGCACTGCGCGTGGCTGGCAATGCCGCGCAGAAGGACAAATGGCTGGCAAAAATCGTTTCCGGCGAGGCCGTCATCGGCTTTGCGGTCGATGAGCGTGCCCGCCACAATCCCGATCACATCAACACCAGAGCGAAGAAGCACGGCAATGGCCTGGTGCTGAACGGCTCGAAGCGCTTTGTGGCTAATGGCGCAGCCGCCGACGCCCTGATCGTCGTCGCACGCAATGATGACGGCGCACCTTGCCTCGTCATGGTGGACTGCAACCAGAAAGGCGTCAGCCGTACCGCGCGCCGCACGGTCGACAGCCATCTGCCTGCCGACTTCACCTTCGACAATGTCCAGCTGGACGGCGATGCGCTTCTCGATGGCGCGGAAGATACCGCAAAGGCCATCGGCTACATCCTTGATGTGGGCCGGGCCTGCGTGGCCGCAGAGAGCCTTGGCGTCGCCGAACAGGCTTTCGATGTCACGATCGACTATATCAAGAACCGCGAACAGTTCGGGGTTCCTATTGCGAGCTTTCAAGGGCTGCAGCACCGCGCCGCGCACCTGCTTTCCGAAATCGAGATGGCGCGCTCCATCGTGCTGAAAGCCCTTCGCACGCTGGACGAGACGCCGTCACAGGCCCCGATCTGGGCCGCAGCGGCCAAGGCCAAGGCAACAGCCGTCTCGCGGCTGGCGACTTCGGAAGGCATCCAGATGTTCGGCGGTGTCGGCATGACCGACGAGTACGATATCGGCCTCTATTACAAGCGCGCACAGGCTGCGGGCGAGTTCCTGGGTGATGATGCCTGGGGCGCCGGACAGGTGGCGAAACTGTCGGGGTATTGAG
>NZ_JBQLZR010000071.1:0-2154 GCF_052168375.1 Glycocaulis sp. | reverse complement strand
CATCCATCGCGCCATAGAGGCCAGCCACTCCGGGCTTGTAGGTTTCCGGCGCGCCGGGCTTCACCCGCGTGCCTTGCGGGAAGATCACGATCTGGCGGCCTTCATTCGCGCGCTCGCGGGCCGCGCGCAGCATGGCTTTCAGGGCGCTGGCACCTGCCGAGCGGTCAACCGCCACGTTTTTCAGCTTCATCGCATACCAGCCAAAGAAGGGCAGGTATTTGAGTTCCTTTTTCAGGATGATCGCGGGGTCAGGCAGGATGTGCCAGAAGGCCAGCGTCTCGAACATGGACTGGTGCTTGGACGCAACCAGCGCCGGGCCCTGGGGAATATGTTCGCGCCCGCGCACCTCGAAGCGTATGCCGCAAAGGACGCGAAGGCCTGCAAAGACGAGCGTGCGGTAGACGGCAAAGCAGCCGCGCGCCCAGCTTCTGGGACCCAGCAAGAGCGGTGAGCATAACAGCCCCATCACCGCCATGAGGCCGTACATCCAGATGACGAAGAGCGCGGAACCTATGATGTGCACGCCTGACCTGCCCTTGTGAGGTGTGAACCGAACGGGAGCTTACTAGCGGCAGTCACGCCGCCGCGCCAAGCGGTGCGCGCACCGCCTCGCGGGCATAGACGGCGGAGAATTTCAGGTATTCCTGCAGCCAGCGCCGGGCCGCGCGCATGTCCGACCATGGGGGCGGCGTCGACACGCCATGGGGAAGCAATTCATGATCAGGCATGGCGGCCTTCAGTTCGAGAAGCGCGCGCGGCATGTGAAAGTCTGACGTCACGATGATGAGCCGGTCATAGCCGTGAGTTGCCGCCCAGCGGGCGGTTTCCTCGGCATTGCCGACCGTGTTGGCGGCCTCGACGCCTATATCGACGCAACAATCAAAAAGGGCCGGCGGGGCGCCCGCTGCGGCGCGGATTGCATTCATGGTCACTTCGGGATTGCTGCCGGAAATCAGCAGGCGTTCGCCGCGTCCCTCGGCAAGGATCGCAACACCGGTCGCAACCCGGCCCTCGCCGCCCGTCAGCGCCACGATGGCATCGGCCCTGTCAATGCCTTCTCCGGCATGGGAGAGACCTGCGCGCACGAATAATGCAAAGCCCGTAACCGCCGCAATGACCAGCGCAAAGGCGGCAAACCGGATGAAGGAGAAGGCGGCTTTCATCGGGGCGTATCTCCGGACGGTTGGCTTCTCGATACTTCAGGCCGCGCGAGGCAGGATTATGGCGCTCAGGCCCGCCCTTGCCAATCGCGAAGGATCAGGGCCAGCGGGCCTTCAGGCCCCGCGCAACGGCGATGCGGGCCGACAGGGCACAGATAAGGCCCGAAGCCAGCGCGGCCAGCGGCACAAGGGCCAGAACACCCCATCCCGGCGCCAGGCTGGGCAGGAAGAAGAGTGCGCCTGCATTGCCCGAAGCGAGACTGAGGCCGGCGGCTGCGAGCAGCGCGAGAACCGCCCCGCCTGCCCCGGCCTTGAGCCCCAGAAGGAAGAAGCGGTTCTGGAACAGGGCGATGATATAGCCATCTGGCGCGCCGACCAGATGCAGCGCCTCGGCCACATCGCGGCGCATGGACAGTGCAGTGCGCGCGGCAAACACGATCACGGCCGCAGCCGCTGCACACACCAGCACAACAAGGGCAATCGCAAAATAGCGCACCGTTGACGAGGCGCGGGAAATTGCGCCCGCCCACAGCCGGTTGTCGTCCACCACCACCCGGTAGGGGGCATCGGCAAAGAGCGCCTCCAGTGCGCGCGAGGCAGGCGGGTTTGCCGGATCAATGCTCAGGGTGACGAGGCGCGGCAGCGGAAAGTCCTCGGGCAGCTGCGTGCTGCCGAGCCACGGGCGCAAAAGGGCCTCCGACTGGGCGCGGCTGCGCACCTCGACAGACAGGACACCGGGAAGCCCGGCTGCCAGCGCGCCGGCCTCGCGCGCCGCCTCGTCGCCATCGCTATCCGCTCCGGGCAGGATCTGGAGGGTCATTTCCCGGTCGAGCTGCTGTGACCAGCCGCCTGCCGTCTGCCACGCCCCTGCCGCACCGATGACCGAAAGGCAGGCGAGGAAGACAAGGATTGCACACACCGCCAGAAGCGGCAGGTCGCGGCCCTGCTCGCCCGGCAGAAGCGGGGCTGTGCGGCGCGGCGGGCTCACAGGCTT
>NZ_JBQLZR010000070.1:0-5939 GCF_052168375.1 Glycocaulis sp. | reverse complement strand
ATATCCGTGTTAGCGAAGGATTGTCGTTACGCTCTGGTAACCGAATCGAAACCGGGGCGTGCCATTCTGCCGGTCAGACCTGCGTTCAAGCAGGCGTTTTCGAGGGTAGGCAGAACAACGAGGGTGAGTTCGGTGGTGATAGTCAGACGATTGTCCGGCCTGATGGGCGCGCTTGCTGCGTCGCTTGCCTTTATGGCGGGCGCCAGTGCCGCGGCCAGCGAGATCATCGCTGTGCGCTTTGGCGTCCATGACAGCCATACCCGCATCGTTGTCGAAACCCGCACCGAAATGGATTTCCGCGCCTTCGCCTCTGGCGAGGTGACGCCGCGCCTTGTGGTCGACATTCCCGGCGCACGCTGGAATGTGACCGGCCTAGCCGACGGGCAGGGCCAGGGTCACGGCCTTGCCGGGCGCTTCCGCTTTGAACCCGCCGCCCAGTCGCCGCGCCTGGTTTTCGAACTGACCGAGAGTGTGCGGGTGCGTGAAACTTTCTCTCTACCGCCCGCAGATGGCGGTCATCGCATCGTGATCGACATCGAACCGGCACCGGCTGCCCTGATGACGGCAAGCTCCGGCTTTGATTCCGTTGATCAGACCATGACGCAATTCCTCGCCGAACGTGTGCAGGTCGCCTATGTGCCGCCGCGCTGTGAAAGCCCGCGTATCGTGATCGACCCCGGTCATGGCGGACGCGATCCGGGCGCGCCGGGCCGTTTTGGCAGCGTATCGGAATCCCACCTCGCTCTCGCTGCCGGTCTGGCTCTGCGTGATATTCTGGTGGCTCGCGGACGCTATGAAGTCATCATGACGCGTGACCGCGACGTCTTCCTCGAGCTTGACGAGCGCATTCAGGTCGCCCGCCGAGCCGAGGCGGACATCTTCATCTCGCTCCATGCCGACGCCGCGCCCAATAGCAATGCCGGCCCGCGCGGCGCGACCGTGTACACGCTGTCGGATTCGGGCACCAACAGGGCTCGCACGCGTGCCCGCCAAGATGGCGAATGGCTGCAGACGAGTGCGGCGCGCTCCGCTCAGGTCAATGATCTGCTGCTGGAAATGTCGCTGCAGGAAAAGCGCAACCAGTCGCTGATCTTTGCAGGCTCCATCCTGGAGAATGCAACGGACGTGACCCCGCTATTCCGCCGCGAGCCGCTCGAGCGCGGCTTCTGGGTGCTGCTGGATTCACAGATTCCGGCTGTCCTGTTCGAGATGGGTTTCATGACCAATCCCGATGACTCGCGCAATCTGAACACGCCTGCCTACCGCCAGCGCCTGATGACGGCAGTTGCCGATTCCATCGACGAATATTTCGCGGTGTGCGGCAATGCCGGCCCGCTGCGCACGGCGGCTGCGGGCAGTACGGGCGGCGGACCTGCCACACGCTAGCCTGCGTGCCTGAAAGCGGCTTGGACCTGAAGCCCGCCTCGCGCCATAATACCGCCCCAGTGAGGGGCAAGGTCGCGTGCAAACGGCTACAGGGCCGGGCAGGGCGACCGGACAGGCAGGAATGATGGCAATCTTCAGTGTGAAAAATCTGGGCAAGCTGGCGCTCTGGGCCGGTTCGACAATCGCCATTGTCGGTGTCATCGCGCTGGTTTCGGTCGCGGTCTACGTCGCGCAAGTAACGCAAGACCTGCCCGATTACGAGCAGCTGGCCGAGTACGAGCCGCCCATCATGAGCCGGATGCATGCCGGTGATGGCCTGCTGATAGCGGAATATGCTTTCGAACGCCGCGTCTTCGTGCCCATCGAAGCCATTCCGCCTCACGTCACGAATGCCTTCCTCGCGGCGGAGGACGCCAATTTCTACAATCATGGCGGCATTGACCTGATGGGCCTTGCCCGCGCGGCGATTGCCAATATCGGCAATGTGCTCAATGGGCGGCGCCTCGAAGGCGGCTCGACCATCACCCAGCAGGTCGCCAAGAACTTCCTCCTCAGCTCCGAGCAGCGCATTGCGCGCAAGGTGCAGGAAATGGTGCTGGCCATGCGCATGGAGCGCGCCTTCACCAAGGACCGCATCCTCGAGCTCTATCTCAACGAGATTTTCCTGGGTAACCGCGCCTACGGTGTCGCGGCGGCTGCGTTGAACTATTTCGACCGCTCGCTGGACGAGCTGGAGCTGCACGAGGTGGCCTACCTCGCCGCTCTGCCGAAGGCACCCAACAACTACCACCCCGAACGCCACCCTGAAGCGGCTATCGGCCGGCGCAACTATGTGCTCGCGCGGATGCATGCCAACGGCTTCATCACCGAAGCGGAAATGCGTGAGGCGCAGGCCCAGCCGCTCGAGACCGTCAGCCGCCTGCAAGGCGAGACCTATCTGGCGGCCGAGTATTTCGTCGAGGAAGTCCGCCGCGAGCTCTTCAACATGTATGGCGAGGAGCAGCTCTATTCGGGTGGCCTTTCGGTGCGCACCTCGCTGAACACCCGCGCCCAGCTGGCCGCGCGTTCGGCACTGCGTGCAGGCCTGGTCGAGTATGACCGCCGCTATGGCTATCGCGGCCCGCTGACCACACTGGAAAACTTCGATGCCTGGCCTGAACAGCTTGCCGAAGTGGAAGTGCCCCGTGATCTTGATGAAGGCTGGGTCCATGCGGTCGTTCTGGAAGTGCGCGAGCGCGATGTCGTCATCGGCATGGCTGACCGCAGCCGGGGCACGATACCGCTCTCAGAGCTGACCTGGGCGCGTGCGCCCTCGCGCCGCTCGTCGGACAATTTCCCCGTTCTTGGCCCGTCCATCCAGCGTCCCTCCGACGTTCTGGAGCTTGGGGATGTGGTACTGGTCCAGCGCCTGAGCGAAGAGGGCGAGGAATACGGCTTGCGCCAGGTGCCGGAGATCAATGGTGCCGTGATGGCGCTCGATCCCTATACGGGCCGGGTGCTGGCCATGATTGGCGGCTATTCCTTCCAGCAGAGCCAGTTCAACCGGGCGACACAGGCGCGCCGCCAGCCGGGTTCGTCCTTCAAGCCGTTCGTTTATGCAGCCGCGCTGGACAATGGCTTTACGCCCGCGAGCATCATTCTTGATGCGCCGTTTGCCGCGACCGGTGGCGGTGACAACCGCTTCTACCGGCCGTCCAATTATTCAGACCAGTTCTATGGCCCGTCCACCATGCGGCTCGGCCTTGAATTGTCGCGCAACGTGATGACGGTGCGCCTCGCGCAGGACACCGGCATGCAGCCGATTGCCGACTATGCCGCGCGCTTTGGCATTTACGACCGCATGGACCCGGTGCTCTCCATGGCGCTGGGCGCCGGCGAGACGACGCTGTGGCGCCTGATGAGCGCCTATGGTGCGCTCGTCAATGGCGGACGGCGGGTGACCCCGACCCTGATCGACCGGGTACAGGACCGCACGGGCGAGACCATCTACCTGCACGACCAGCGCGAGTGCACCGGATGCGACGCGGAATGGACCAACGGCATGGCCGAGCCGGATCTCGCAGAGCTTGGCGAGGACGTCGTCGATCCGGTTACCGCCTATCAGATCGTCTCGATGCTGGAAGGGGCCGTGCGCCGCGGTACGGGCAGCGCTCTGAATGCGCTGGGCCGTCCGGTTGCCGGCAAGACCGGCACCACGAACGAATTCCGCGATGCATGGTTTGTCGGCTTTACCCCTGATCTGGTGGTTGGCGTCTATGTCGGCTTCGACACGCCGGTTCCGCTGGGTTCGGGCGAGGCGGGCGGCCGCGCGGCGGCGCCCATCGCGCGCGATGCCTTTGCTCCGATACTGGAAGAATATCCGGTAGCACCTTTCCGGGTGCCCGAGGGCGTCCGGCTGGTGCCAATCGATGCGCGCACCGGCGAGCCTTCCATCCTCGGCCGCCCAGGCGTCATTCTGGAAGCCTTCCGTCCCGGCACCGAGCCGGTTCGCGGTGCCACCCGTGAGGAGGAGACGCTGAGCTTTGCCACCGGGCGCCTGCGCGAGACCGAGGACGGCTCGCAGGACAGTGATGACGAGGGTTCAGACGAGGACCTCAGCGGCATCTACTGAAGCTGAAGGCGCATCAAGCCTTGTGTGGCGCGGCGGTGTTGGCTATGCGCCATGCAACGCACTCCTGCGTGTGTTTGTCCTCAAATCTGAGAGTTACGCCATGCGCGCTGATATCGCGTCCCTGAAAACCTCCATCGAGCAGTCACTGGAACTGCTGAGGAGGCGTCTTTGACTGGGATATCGCCCAGGCCCGCCTTGATGAGCTGAACGCCCGCGCGGAAGCGCCCGACTTCTGGAACGACGCCGCGCGCGCCCAGAGCCTGATGCGCGAGCGCAATACGCTCGACCAGCAGATGACCACGGTCCGCGAGATCGAAGCAGAACTGGGCGAGACGCTGGAACTGGCCGAGCTTGCGGACATGGAAGGCGACGAGGCTCTCTTCGATGATGCCGTCGCTGTTCTCAAGGCGTTGAAAGAGCGCGCCGGCCGCGCCGAACTGGAAGCGCTCCTCTCTGGCGAAGCCGACAGCAATGACTGCTATGTCGAGATCCACCCGGGCGCGGGCGGCACCGAAGCGCAGGACTGGGCTGCCATGCTGACGCGCATGTACACGCGCTGGGCGAACGCGTCGGGCTACAAGGTCGAGGTGATCGAGGAGCAGGCGGGCGAGGAGGCGGGCCTGAAATCTGCAACCCTGCTGATCAAGGGCGAGAACGCCTATGGCTGGCTGAAAACCGAGGCCGGTGTCCACCGTCTGGTGCGCATCTCGCCCTATGACAGCTCAGGGCGGCGCCACACCAGCTTTGCCAGCGTCTGGGCCTATCCGCTGATCGATGACACGATCGAGATCGAGATCCTCGACAAGGATGTCCGCACCGACACCTTCCGGGCGTCTGGTGCCGGCGGCCAGCACGTCAACAAGACCGACAGCGCTATCCGCCTGACCCACGAGCCGACCGGCATCGTGGTGCAGTGCCAGGCAGACCGCTCCCAGCACAAGAACCGGGAAACTGCGTGGAACATGCTGCGCGCCCGCCTTTATGAGCTTGAACTGCAAAAGCGCGAAGCGGCGGCCCAGGCCGAAGCCGACGCCAAGACCGATATCGGCTGGGGCCACCAGATCCGGTCCTACGTCCTCCAGCCCTACCAGATGGTCAAGGACTTGCGGACCAATGTCGAAACCTCCGACACGCAAGGCGTGCTCGATGGAGATCTGGACGCCTTCATGGCGGCTGCGCTCGCAGCGCGTGTGGGCGGCGACGAGGCCGCATCAAACTGATCGCAGGCGGGCCAGCGGCTCAAGGGCAATAAAAAAGGCGGCTCGCATGAGCCGCCTTTTTCTGTTTCCGGCAAGACCCTTATTAGGCCTTGGAGGCAAACGGATCGCTGTTGGCTGCAGCAGCCGGACGCGGCGCGCTGCTGGCTGCACCGCCCGGAGGGGCCGGCGGCATGGAAGAGGCGACTTTCGGCTTGTCCTGCGTCAGGGGCGCAGAGCCAGCCGGCTTGTCCGACAGCGGATCGGAGGAGCGGCGGCAATGGCCATCGAAATAGGCACCGCTTTCCACGGCGAGCGTCGCGTGGACGATATCGCCCTCGATGCGGGCGGTCGCGGCAAGCTGGACCTGGCGGGCCCGGACAGAGCCTTCAACGCGGCCGCGAACGACAACGCTCTCGGCAATGACTTCACCCTTCACCGTGGCTTCTTCGCCAATGCTGAGCGAACCGGCGCGCACATCGCCTTCGACGGTGCCGTCGAGCTGGACTTCGCCTTCGGACGTGATGGAGCCCGTGATCGTCAGATCAGCGCTGAGAATGGAGGGTGCTTTGGATTTCATGGCGGACCTTTTGACTGGGGGCGGCGGGCTACCCGTTTCCGGGGCGGGGGAGTCCTTTTTATTGAACATAATGTCCTGCTCTCAAGAAACGCTCAGGGTCCAGGTGATTGCCCCTGAACCACACTTCATAGTGAAGATGCGTCGCCGTTGAACGCCCGGTATTGCC
>NZ_JBQLZR010000069.1:0-1750 GCF_052168375.1 Glycocaulis sp. | reverse complement strand
GTCGGCCCTGCGCACCATTCCCGGTGTCGAGACCTGGCGTCCCTGCGATGCGCTGGAAACGGCAGAAGCCTGGGCCTGTGCACTGGAGCGCAAGGACGGCCCGGCCATACTGGCCCTGTCGCGTCAGGGTGTGCCGCACGTGCGCGAAGATGATGGCTCGCAGAACCTCTCCGCACGCGGTGCCTACGTGCTGCGCGAGGCCGATGGCGGCGCGCCGCAAGTTGTCCTGATCGCAACCGGTACCGAGGTCGAGCTTGCCGTGACGGCCCGCACCCTGCTGGCAGAAAAGGGCGTGAAGGCCCGCGTTGTCAGCGCGCCCAGCGTGGAACGCTTCCTCAAGCAGGATGAGTCCTGGCGCCAGTCGGTCCTGCCAAGGGGCGTTCCGTGCGTCGCCGTCGAGTCGGCCCTGCGGTGGGGCTGGGACGCGCTGATCGGAACCGATGGCGGCTTTGTCGGCATGACGGGTTTTGGCGCATCAGCGCCAGCAGAAGAGCTCTATGCGCACTTTGGCATCACGGCAGAGCGCGTGGTGGAAGAAGCCCTGAAGCGGGTCTAGCGCCTAGACCCGTTCTGCGGCGCCAAAAGCCAGCAGGCGTTCCATCGCGTCGCGGGCCTTGTCCGGTCCCAGCGCGTCCAGCTCGGTCAGAGAGATTGTCTCTCCGGCAAGAAAGGCTTCGAGCGCCGGCAGGGCAGGCTCGTCAAAGCTGATATCGCCGCCTGCCATGACCAGCACGATATGGTGCCCGGCTTGCGCCAGCCGCATCGGCGCATGGTCCCGGCGGCGGATGCGTGTGGCTGGAGTTACCGCTGCGCCGGTCAGCCCGCCGGAGAGGTCCGGCTGGCGGGTGCGCAGAAATGTATCGGTGAAGAGGTCCAGCACGCTGTCGAGATCGGCCTTCTGGCGTGCATCTTCCATGGCCTTTCCGAAGACGGCGCGCAGGCTCTCCCTGTCAAAATCATCGCGGTGAAAGCCCGGCGGCATGGACCGCCGCAAGAGGGGTGAACTCAGGCTCGCCTCAGCCACAGCTTCCAGCAGGAAGTCGGCGATCGTCTTCACGATGATGCCTGTGGTGATGTGCAGTGAATGCGAGCCGGCCTCGCTGACCGCGTCATGCATCAGGCCGCGCGGCACATAGAGCATGTCGCCCGGCTCCAGTACGAAATCGGCTACCGGCTCACCGGCGGTGAATTTGCCAGGCGCAAACCCTTCGCCGCGAAACGGCGTGCCCGCAGGCGCATCATAAAGCCGCCAGCGCTTTCGCCCCTCGACCTGACAGACCAGAACACAATGATTGTCGTAATGGGTGTGAAAACCCTGCGCGCCCGCTGGCGTGAGGTAGATATTCGTCTGGACGTGGGCGGAGAACGCATTTTCCAGCTGGCGGCAGTATTGCGCCAGAGGCGTATGGCGGCGCTCCAGATGCGGCAGGATGATGGTCGCGCCCTGTTGCCAGAGGCGCATGACCGCGCCCCGGTCCACTTCCGAATTCTCCAGATGATAATCACCCGGCGTGATGCGTGGCTCGGAACGGGCGAGGGTCAACTCGCCTTCACGAAAGCGCTGACCTGCGATCAGCGCATCAATGACCTGGGTGGAGATCAGGCCGGTAAAACGCTCCGGCGTCCTGCCAGCCATTGCGTCGGCCCGGCAATGCAGCGGCTTTTCTTCCCAGTATTCGCGCAGGAACATGTCCGCGCCGACCGGTGCGGTGAGATGGTCCAGCGTCCAGGAACCTTGCATGGTGTCGTC
>NZ_JBQLZR010000068.1:0-4731 GCF_052168375.1 Glycocaulis sp. | reverse complement strand
AGGTTGGAGAAGATTTTCTGTAGGCCAAAGCCGATGCCGAGGCCTACAGCGCCCGAGAAGATGGCCAGCGCGGAAAGGTCAATGCCGGCAATCGAGAGCGCGGCGGCGACCACCACGACCAGAAGCGCAATCTGCACGCTCTTGGTGATCAGCAGTCGCGCGGACGGCGTCAGCGTCGGCACTTGCTCCACGCGAGCTGCGAGCAGCTTTGAGACGCGGCTGGCGAGCCAGTAGAGAACGGCAAGCAGGATGGCCGCGCGTACGACCGTCAGGAGCGAGATGCGGCTTTCCCCGACATCAAACCCGGCCGACGCCAGAAGGACGGTCAGCGGGCCGAGCAGGCCGACAATGTTGAGGGCCGCGACAAACCAGATCAGCGTGGCCGCCGTGCGCGACCAGAAGGGTTCGGCGATAAAGGCCGTGAGGACGCGGATCAGCACCCAGGCGCCGGTCAGGCTGGCGGCAAGGTTGATCGCGAAGCTGCCAAGCCCGGTCTCGTCAAAGCCGATCCTCATGAGCGTCAGGATCACGAACGCCAGAACCGGCGCGATCAGCGAGACGATGAGCGTGCGCGGCGCGTCGCTGATCCGGGCAAGGAAACGCCAGCCGAAGGCCCGTTCCAGCCCGGCGCTGACGGGCGCGCGCACCAGCCAGGCGGCGAGGAAGGCCAGTGCTATTGCCCCGGCCTGCAAACCCATCTCGGGAGTGATGAGGACGTCACGCGCCTCTATCAGCACGCCGCGCGCCTGTTCCAGCAGGGCTGCGGTCCACTCGGTGGAGAAAGGGGCCGGTGCGTCGGTTGCCATCGCTCAGAGGTTAGGCCTGCCCGCAAGGAGCGGCAAGGGCGCTGGCCTCAGGATGCGGGGCTGACTATTTGCCTTCGCGCCACCATCCCATACCCATCAGGGCGAGGATGAGGGCGGCGACCAGCAGGCCCGGTGCCAGCGGCGTGCGCCGCGATTCCGATACCGTATAGGCGCCATTGCGCTGCAATCCGGCCCAGCCTGGACCAGCCTGCAAGCCGCCGGCGCGGGTGCGCCGCAAGGACGGCATGTCCGGCTCGGAGCCGCCGCCCAGCATGAAGCTGCTGCCGGAAGTGGCGGACGTGAGAGGGGCAAGGGCGTCGCGTGTGACACGCAGGTCAAGATATTCGCGCGGATTGAGCGGTCCGGCAGAGATGACGGTCGTTGCCTCGCCGGAGCGCAAGCGGATCAGTCCTGCTTCATTGCCGGTCTCTGTGGCAGCCGTAAAACGGCCCGGGCCATCACCGGTCATGGAAAGGCTTTCCTCGCGGCCTGATGGCCAGGTGACTTCAAGGTCCGGCGCAGTATCAGCGAGCGTTGTGCGGGTTGCCGACAGCATGCCGTCAGACAGGGAGGCCGTCAGGCGCTCCTCGTCAAGCTCCGGCTCGTTCATCAGCCAGTGAGCGGCGCGCCGGAACAGCTCGTCATGCGGGCCGCCGCCATCATGGCCGCGCGCCCACAACCAGGACTGGTCGGAAAGAAGGATAGCCGCGCGGCCCTGACCCTGGCGGGACAAAACCAGAAGCGGATCGCCCGATGGTGTGTCGAGCAGCGTCTCGCCAGCCAGCACCTGCCCGCCGATATAGCGGTACCAGTTGCCCCAGTCCTGTGCCTCGCCGGCCAGCGGCGCGGTTACCGGATGGCGCTCACCGGCGGTCGAAATGCGCGGGCGGAAAGCCCCTTCACGCACCGCACCGGTGGGCCGGGCCGGCAGGACGCCTGCGAGGAGCGAGCGGGCAATGGACTCCTCGCCTGCATAATCCGGGCCTGCCGTGATCAGCAAGGCGCCACCCTCGTCGACATAGCGGGCGATGTTCTGGAAGTAGTTGGCGGGAAGGATGCCCCGCCGCCGGTAGCGGTCGAAAATGATCAGGTCGAATTCGTGCAGGCGCAGCTCGAACAGCTCGAAGACCGGAAAGGCGATCAGCGCCAGTTCTTCCGGCAAGGCTCCGTCACCCCGGTCCAGCGGACGCAGAATGGTGAAATGCACCAGATCAACCGACGGGTCGGACTTGAGCAGGTTGCGCCACGCACGCGCGCCATTATGCGGCTCACCGGTGACGAGCAGCACACGAAGCCGGTCGCGAACGCCCGTGACGCTCACCGCAGCGCGGTTATTGATCAGCGACAGCTCGCTGGCACCCGGCTCCACTTCGATCTCGATGACGTTCGCGCCCCGGTTCTGCACCAGCGCCTCGACGGTCACCGTCTCGCCAATCGTCGCGCGGGCGCGGATCGGATCGCCGCCATCAAGGCGCAAGGTCAGCATGGCTGTGCCGGCCGGAGCGCCCTCATCCTCGACACGCAGCCGGAAGCGGACCGGTTCGCCGACGATGCCGAAGCGCGGTGCTTCCTCGACGATCAGGCGCCGGTCCGTGGCGCGTGGATCGCCCACCGCAAAGTGGTGGAAAGGCGCTTCGAGCCCCAGTGCGGCCGGGTCTGAGGGCACGTCATGAACCTGCCCGTCACTGATCACGATGATGCCCGCAAGCCGGTTGCGGGGAATGTCGCCGAGCCCGCTGCGAACCTCCTCGATCAGGCGGGTTCCGTCAGGCGCTGCACCGCCACGCACCTCAACAAGGTCCAGGCTGTCATCGGCCTCTGCAAAGCGGGCAATGGCGGCGCTGGCAGCCTCGGCATTTTCGCTGCGCTCACCGACTGACATGGAGGTGGAGGTATCGCGAACCACCAGGACGATATCGCTCAGCGGATCACGGATCTCGCGCACCAGAGCGGGATTGGCGAGGGCGGCAAGCACGCCAAGCCCGGCAAGCAGGCGCCAGACCCAGCCGCGCAATCCGCGCCAGGCCGCAAACGCGCTGGCGAGAACCAGCACGGCCGCGAGTGCCGCCAGCAGCCATTCGCTGACCAGCGGGGCAAGGACAAGGCTTGATGCGCTCATCGCTCCAGCGGCAGCGGGGATGTGCGCTGCCCTCCCTGTCCGAGGCGTTCAAGGATGGCCGGCACATGGACCTGATCGCTCTTGTAGTTGCCGGTTAGCGCGTACATGGCGAGGTTGACGCCGAAACGATAGGCCATCTCGCGCTGCCGCTCGCCGCCTTCCACGGGCAGCAGCGGAATGCCGTTTTCACCCCGTGCCCAAGCGCCCGCCCAGTCGGCTGAGCCGATGATGACGCCGGAAACGCCGTCGCGCGCGGTGCCGTCAGGATTGGACTCCACCCAGACCTCGCCGCCCGCCAGCCGTCCCGGCAATTCGCGCAGGAGGTAGAAGGTCCGGCCCAGCACATGATCGTCGCTAACCCGCGCAAGCGCGGGTATTTCAAGGCCCTGCATGACCTGCTCAAGGCCTGGATGAGCGCCGCCGCGCGTGCCCGCGCCGCCATCGCGCGTATCAAAAATGATCATCCCGCCCGAGCGCAGATAGGTGTTGATGTTGGCCGCAGCCGCCTCCGATACGGGCGCGGCATCGGCGCGGACCGGCCAGTAGATGAGCGGGAAGAAGATCAGCTCGTCGGTTGCCGGGTCTATGCCGCGCGGTTCTTCCGGCTCGATGGAGCTGCGCCGGGTCACTTCGGCAGAGAGCGACGCCAGACCCATCGCGCTGATGCGGTCCGTCTCTGCATCCCCTGTGCGCACATAGGCAAACCGTACGACGAGCGCGCGGTCCAGGGCTTCGGCGGTGTCGGCGGGCCGCGCCGCCGCTTCTGCCGGCCCGGACTCGGCTTGCGCCTCGCCCGGCGCTGCTGTCAGCAGTGGCAGCGCCATGACAGCGGCGATAGCCGCTGCAGTGCGCGCAGCACGCACGGCGGGAAGCCGTCCGGCAAAGGCCAGCGCGATGATCATGTCAGCGGCAATGAGAAGGAGGGCGAGCGCCAGCAGCGGGCCGCCCAGACGGCGCTCGTTGAGCGCATCGCGAATCTCGTAGAGCGCCCCCGGCAGGGTGCGGCTGATCGGTTCCAGCACGGTATCAGGGCCAGTGGCGTTCAGGGCGGCGCTTGCTGCGCCGAGGCGCCAGATGCCGGGCGGTGTCTGCCCGGAAGGCACCGCACTGGCGAACGCTGCCGCCTCGATGGGGCGGGGCTGGCCCGTCGGGGCACCAAGACGGCCCGCACCATCCAGCGCCCGCTCGATCTGCCAGCTTCCCTCGCTTCCCGCACCGCCCGCGCCCGCACCTTCGGCCAGAGCGATGACACGGCGCATCATCAGCGGGAAAGTGCCGGTCAGGGGCAGGTCGGACCAATCCGGTCCGGCGGTGATGTGAAAAAGGACAATCCAGCCATTACCGCGGCGATCCGCCGTCACGAGGGGGGTGCCGTCTTCCAGCCGAGCCCAGACACGCCGGTCGAGATCGGCTTCCGGCTGGGCCAGAACCTGGCTGCGCACGGTTGCTTCCTCGCTCACGCTCAGCCCTGCAAACGGGCTGTCATCGGCGAAGGCGGCAAGGCGCTGGGGTTCTTCCCAGTTCAGCGCACCGCCCAGAAGCCGGCCACCGGCGCGCAGCTGGACCGGCAGCAGCGCGTCGCTCCGGGCTGCGAGGCGCGGGCCTGCAAAGCGGATGAGAAGGCCGCCCTCTTCGACAAACTCCGATACGGCAGGGTCTTCGGTGCGGGCTGCATCGACCATGACGAGGGCCGAAGGCGATTCCGCCAGAACCGTCTCCAGCGGTCCACGCACCAGCTCGGCATAGGGCGCAATCGCCTGCCCGGCATAATGCAGGTCGGAGAGCAGGGGCTGGCGGTTATCACCG
>NZ_JBQLZR010000067.1:0-6520 GCF_052168375.1 Glycocaulis sp. | reverse complement strand
AGAGGAAGCTCGACCGGAAGGCTTCACGGACCCGGTCAATATGCCCTGCCCCGCCATTCTGGCCCGTAATCGGACCAATCGATCCGGAAAGAGCGAACAGTGGAATGAGGGCGAGCGCCTCCACGCGCTGCGCCACGCCAAAGCCCGCAACGGCTGGTTCGCCAAAACGGGCCGCAGCAGCAAACACTAGCGTCATCGCCATCGGGTTGATCATGTTCGAACCGGCAGCCGGAGCGCCGATGCGCGCGATCTCGCTCCAGTTCCACATCATTTCCGAGAGGCCCGGCCATGAGAGGTCAATGATCTTCTCGCGGAAGATCATGATGCCCATCGCGATCACGAACACGGCCATGTTCGAGATCAGGGTCGCGAGCGCGGCGCCCTGAACCTCCATGGCCGGAATGGGTCCAAGGCCGAAGATCAGGATCGGATCCAGGATCATGTTCAGCACAGCGGCGAGTATCATGATGATGCTGGGCAGGATCGCATCGCCCAGTGCCCGCAGGATGTTGCTGGCGATCATCGGGCCGACCATGAAGATGATGCCCGCAAACCAGATCGTCATGTATTCGCGCACGAAGGGCATCATCGCCTCGCTCGCGCCCATCAGACGGAAGAGCGGACCGATCAGGCCAATACCGATGGCCGAGGTGATGGCCGTGATCAGAAGGGCCAGGATGACCGCGTCGGTCGCCACGCGCTTCGTCCGCTCGCCATCGCCCCGCCCGGCGGCGCGGGCGACAACCGACACTGCCCCGGCGCCAAGGCCAATCGCGATACTCATCACCGCCATGGAGACGGGGAAGACGAACTGGACGGCGGCCTGCTGGACGGTGCCAAGCCGTCCGACCCAGTAGGCATCGACAATGCCCACCAGCATCATCGCGACAATGCCGAAGCTCATCGGGATGACCATGCGCATGAGATGGCCGAAAACCGGTCCTTGCGTCAGGTCACGGGCATTACGTTTCTGGGACATGGGCAGGGGTTCCGGCACGGGAAAGGACACCGACACTTAGGCCGCTGCACCCCTGCCCGCCAGAGCCGCGTGCGTGAATTCTCTGTTACGCCGTCTGGTGGGGCCAGATCTATTCCCGGTGGGTCAGGTCGAAACTCGCCATGCCGGCAAGGTTCACGATGTCCGACACCGGTGAACCGAGCCGTGCGATCTGGACCGACTTTTCAAGGCCGACGAGCAGACCTTCAATCACTGTTGCACCGCCTGCCGACTTCAGAAGCCGGGTTGCGATCGACGCCGAGTGAACCGCCGGCATGACCAGCACATTCGCCGCGCCGGAAAGCCGGGAGAAGCTGTAGGAATCGCGATGGTCGGGGTTCAGGGCCACATCGGCTGCCATCTCGCCCTCATATTCAAAGTCCACGCCGCGTGCATCCAGCATGCGGACAGCACTCTGGATTTTCTCGGTGCGGATTCCAGGCGGGTTGCCGAAAGTGGAATAGGACAGAAAGGCCACGCGCGGGATCAGGCCCAGCTTGCGTGCTGCCGCCGCTGCGCTGACGGCGATATCGGCGAGCTCCGGCGCTTCCGGAAACTCAGTGACGTTGGTATCCGCGATAACAAGTGTCCGCCCCCGGCTGATCGCCAGCGACAGGCCGATGAGACGCCCGCCCGGCGCCTCGTCCAGTACCAGGCGGATGTCTGACAGCGTATTGGTGAAGTGGCGGGTGACGCCCGTCACCATCCCGTCTGCATCACCAAAGCGGAGCATGCAGGCAGAAAAGACATTCCGGTCATTATTCACGAGGCGCTGCACGTCCCGCCGCAGATAGCCCCGGCGCTGCATGCGTTCATAGAGGAAGTCGACATAGTCTGGATTCTGGTCGGACAGACGCGCATTCCAGATTTCCAGCGAACCCGGCTCGATTCCGAGTTCCTTCATATTGGCCTCGGCGATACGTTCGCGCGCAACCAGCACAGGCGTCCCCAGACCCTGCGCCTGGAAGGCGGCAGCAGCGCGGATGACGCTCGGCTCCTCACCTTCGGCAAAGACGATGCGCTTGGGTTCCGACTTGATAACCTCGGTGATGCGCTGTTGCAGGGCAGCGGTCGGATCAAGCCGCCGGGCGAGGCGCGCGCGGTAGCCGGAACCGGCTTCCGGCATGGGAAGGCGCGCAACCCCGCTATCCACGGCAGCCTGCGCCACATAGGGCGGCACAAAAGCAATGAGGCGCGGATCGAAGGGTGACGGGATGATGTAATCGCGGCCAAAGCTCAACCGGCCAGTCTTGTTGGCAGTAGCCACCTCGTCGGGCACGTCGGTGCGGGCCAGGTCAGCGAGTGCCCGGGCAGCGGCCAGCTTCATCTCCTCGTTGATGGTTGTCGCCCGCACATCGAGCGCCCCACGGAAGATGTAAGGAAAGCCCAGTACATTATTGACCTGATTGGGAAAATCAGACCGGCCAGTGGCAATGATAGCGTCGGAACGCACCGCCTTGATGAGGTCGGGCATGATTTCCGGCACCGGGTTCGCCATGGCGAAAATGATCGGATCGGCGGCCATGGACTTCACCATGGACTGGGTCACGATACCGCCAGCGGAGAGCCCCAGCATCACATCGGCATCCACCATCGCTTCATCGAGCGAGCGCAGATGAGTCTCGCGGGCATGACGCGCCAGGCGCGGGTGCAAATCATCACGGCCGGTATGCACCACACCGTTCACGTCAATGATCGTGACGTGATCGTGCTGCACGCCGAGCGACTTGATGAGTTCGAGCACCGAAAGGCCAGCCGCCCCCGCCCCGATCAGTACGACCTTGATATCCTCAAACCGGCGATTGGTCAGATGGCAGGCATTCATCAGGCCGGCCGCAGCGATGATAGCGGTGCCGTGCTGGTCATCGTGGAAGACCGGAATGGACAGTCGCTCACGCAATTTTGCTTCAATTTCAAAGCATTCCGGCGACTTTATGTCCTCAAGGTTGATCCCGCCAAAGCTGTCGCCAAAACCGGCCACGCAATCGATGAATTTTTGCGGGTCCTCGTAATCGATCTCGATGTCAAAGGCGTCGATATCGGCAAAGCGCTTGAAGAGGACCGCCTTGCCCTCCATCACGGGCTTGGATGCGCGCGGCCCCAGATTGCCGAGGCCCAGAATGGCCGTCCCATTGGAGACAACGGCGACCATATTGCCCTTGGAGGTATAGTCGTAGACCGCATCCGGATTGGCAGCGATTGCCCGCACGGGCGCAGCCACGCCCGGGCTGTAGGCCAGAGCCAGATCACGCTGCGTCGCCATCGGCTTTGTCGGTGCCAGGGCCAGCTTGCCGGGCGGGTCCTGACGGTGGAACGCCAGAGCGTCTTCATCAGTGCGCGACTGGGCCAGTTCGGCGGCGGTTTTCTCGGTCATAAGGCGGGTCCGCAAGGGTAGGATTCGATGAACTTCAACCAGGCTTCAGGCTATAGCCGCGCTTGACGGCAAGGGCCATGGGCTATGTGTCACCGGCAAGCCTGGCAAGAATCCGCCTGCGCGCCTGTTCTGCGGCGGCGGCACCCAGGACACTGCGGACATGGCTCGAAAGCTCTGCCGCATTGCCGCCCGGCGCGAGCAGGAACCCGGCCTGGCCATGCAGCCAGACCGCTGTCACGGCCGCATCCAGGGGTGCGGTGCCTTGCGCCAAGAACCCTCCAATCAGTCCGGCCAGCACATCGCCGCTGCCTGCCGTGGCCAGTCTCGCGCTGGCATCCGGATTGACGACGGCCTGCCCGTCAGGCGACGCAATTACGGTCGCTGGGCCTTTGAGAACCACAACGGCGCCGCATTCGCGCGCTGCGTCTCTGGCCGCGTCGAGCGGCGTCAGGCTTTGTTCCAGCCTGCCGGGGAACAAGCGTTCAAACTCTCCGGCGTGCGGGGTCAGCACAACCTTTTCATGCAAGGTGGGGCGCTTGTCAGGCGCGGCTTCGGCGAGCGAGGTGATCGCGTCAGCATCCAGCACGAGCGGGATTCCGGCCACAAGCGCTGCGTCCACGCGCCCCAGCAACTCTTCGCCCGGCCCTGCTCCGGGACCGAGCACCGCAGCACTGGCGCGGTGTCGGTCGAGCGTTTGCGCAAAGTCGGCCTCACGAATCGCACGCGTCATGATGGCCGGATTGCCGCCCGCCGCCTCGATCAGGCTGGCTGGCGGGCAAAGCAGTGTGACGAGCCCCGCACCGGCCACCAGGCCCGCATCGGCAGAAAGACGCGCCGCGCTCGTCGCCCCCGGCCCGCCCGCGAGCACGCAAAGCCGTCCTTTCTGGTGTTTGTGCCGGTCAGAGGCATGGGCGAAATCGGGCAGGATCACTCGGCCGAGCGATGTAATTTCCGCCAGCGGTGGCGCGTCCACCTGCCAGCCATCGGGTATGCCTATGCCTGAGCAGACGACTTCACCGCAAAGCTGGCTGGCCGGTGCAAAAAGATGCGCTGGTTTCAGCCGGTGGAACGTCACGGTGAGGTCTGCAGTGAAAGCCGCACCCGCAAGCCCGGCCCGGTCGCCCTGCACGCCGCTTGGTACATCGATTGCCACTTTCACCGCCCGCGAGGCATTCGCCGTCTCGACGGCACGCAAGGGCGCTCCTTCAAGCGGACGGGACAGTCCTGCTCCGAAAAGCGCATCGATAATGAGGCCGAACCGGCCTGCCTTGAAGGAATCGAGACCGGCTACAGGCCCACCCCAGCGGCTTGCGGCTAGCCGGGCGTCTCCTTCAAGCGCCAAGGCCGGTGTGACACTGAAAACGGAGACTGGCCAGCCAAGCTCTGCAAGCCCACGCGCTGCGACATAGCCATCGCCGCCATTATTGCCCGGACCGCACAATACCGCGACGGGGCGGGCAGCCCACCGCCGCGTCACGGCGTTGACGATGGCCGCCCCTGCCGCCTCCATCAGGCCAAAAGAACTGACACCTTGCACCACGGCAAAAGCGTCGGCCTTTCGCATGGCGGCTGTGCCCATCACGTCAACGCCGGGCAAGCTGTCTGCCACACTCTTGAACATTTGCGCCTCACAATCGTGCACGTATGTGCGCTGCGCCCGCGAAGGCTCCGCAATGGCTTGAGACAGAGCCTGCCTCGGCTATGCCTGACGCCATCAAGGAGACCTGCTTCATGAAGAAGATCGAGGCGATCATAAAGCCTTTCAAGCTCGATGACGTGAAGGAAGCCCTTCAGGAAATCGGCCTGCAAGGCCTGACCGTTACCGAAGCCAAAGGCTTCGGGCGGCAGAAGGGCCACACCGAACTCTACCGGGGCGCGGAATATGTGGTCGACTTCCTGCCGAAGATCAAAATCGAGCTGGTTGTGCCCGACTCCCGCGTGGATGCAGCCATCGAGGCCATCCAGAATGCGGCGCAGACCGGGCGCATCGGTGACGGCAAGATCTTCATCATGCCGGTCGAGACCGCCATTCGTATCCGCACGGGCGAAACGGGCGACGACGCACTCTAGGGTGCAAGCCTGCCGCCTTCCCATCCGCTTTCCTGCGTCCGGCACCGGGCGCATTTTTGAACCCACGAGGACCCTATGTCAGACGCGCTTCTGAAGAAGATGAAGGACGAGAATATCGAGTATGTGGACCTGCGCTTTACCGATACGCGCGGCAAGCTGCAGCACGTGACCTTCGACAAGTCGATGGTCGATGCCGACTTCTTCGAGGACGGCCAGATGTTCGACGGCTCCTCGATCAATGGCTGGAAGGCCATCAACGAGTCCGACATGATCTTGAAGCCGGATGTGGCCGGCGCCTTCGTCGACCCGTTCTTCCAGGAACCCACCCTCGCCGTCTTCTGTGACATTTACGATCCGATTTCCGGCGAGCCCTATAACCGCGATCCGCGCACGACCGCGAAAAAGGCCGAGACCTACATGGCCTCGACCGGTGTCGGCGACACGGCCTATTTCGGCCCGGAAGCCGAATTCTTCGTCTTTGACGATGTGCGCTGGAAAACGGCCCAGAACGAAACCGGCTATGTGCTGGACTCCGAGGAAGGCCCCTATAACTCCGGCACCATGATGGAAGGCGGCAATCTCGGCCACCGTCCGGGTCCGAAGGGTGGCTATTTCCCCGTGCCGCCGATCGATTCGGCACAGGACATGCGCACCGAAATGCTGGCCGTCATGCGTGAGCTGGGCCTTGAACCGGAAAAGCACCACCACGAAGTGGCGCCGAGCCAGCACGAGCTGGGGATGAAGTTCTCCACGCTGCTGAACATGGCCGACCGCATGCAGCTCTATAAGTACATCGTCCACAACGTGGCGGCGTCCTACGGCAAGACGGCGACCTTCATGCCGAAGCCGGTCTATGCCGATAACGGCTCGGGCATGCACGTCCACCAGTCGATCTGGAAGGACGGCAAGCCGCTCTTCGCCGGCGACAAGTATGCCGACCTTTCCGACATGTGCCTCTACTACATTGGCGGCATCATCAAGCACGCGCGCGCCATCAACGCCTTCGCCAACCCGACGACCAACTCCTACAAGCGTCTGGTTCCGGGTTACGAGGCGCCGGTCCTGCTCGCCTACTCGGC
>NZ_JBQLZR010000066.1:0-9154 GCF_052168375.1 Glycocaulis sp. | reverse complement strand
ATCTCGCAGGCTGGTGAGCATTCCATCCGCGAGGCGCTGAGCTGGTTTTCCAACATCGAGGACCGCCTGACCGACAAGGAGCAGGAAATCGCGCGGCGTATCCTGAAGGAGATCCGCGACCGGCTCCGCTTCCTTGTCGATGTTGGCCTTGACTACCTCACGCTCAGCCGTGCCTCGGGCACGCTGTCAGGCGGGGAGAGCCAGCGCATCCGGCTCGCCAGCCAGATCGGTTCGGGCCTGACCGGCGTGCTCTACGTGCTCGACGAGCCCTCTATCGGCCTGCACCAGCGCGACAATACCCGCCTTCTGGAAAGCCTTCGGGGCCTGCGCGATCTTGGCAATACCGTGATCGTTGTCGAACATGACGAGGAAGCCATCGAAACCGCCGACTACGTGGTCGATCTGGGTCCGGCGGCGGGCGTGCATGGCGGCGAAGTGGTTGCGCAAGGCAAGCCGGAAGACATCCGCACCAATCCGAAAAGCCTGACCGGCCAGTATCTCGCCGGAACGCGCATGATCGAGGTGCCGGAAAAGCGCCGCAAGATCGATAAAAAGCGCATGCTGACCGTGAAGGGCGCGACCGGCAATAACCTGAAGAAAGTGACGGCGGAGTTTCCGCTGGGCGTCTTCACCTGCATCACCGGCGTGTCTGGCGGCGGCAAGTCCACGCTGACCCTGGAAACCCTATACAAGGCCGCCGCGCGCAAGCTGAACGGGGCGAGCGAGGTTCCGGCTCCGCACGATACGGTCGAAGGGCTGGAACTCCTCGACAAGATCATCGATATCGACCAGTCGCCCATCGGGCGCACGCCGCGGTCCAACCCGGCCACTTATACCGGCGCGTTCACGCCGATCCGTGACTGGTTCGCCGGCCTGCCCGAATCCAAGGCGCGCGGCTACAAGCCGGGACGCTTCTCCTTCAACGTGAAGGGCGGACGCTGCGAGGCTTGCCAGGGCGATGGGGTGGTGAAGATCGAGATGCACTTCCTGCCCGACGTTTATGTCACTTGCGATGTGTGCCACGGCGCGCGCTTCAACCGCGAGACGCTTGAAGTGACCTTCAAGGGCAAGTCCATCGCGCAGGTTCTCGACATGACGGTTGAGGAAGCCGCCGACTTCTTCCAGGCCGTGCCATCCGTGCGCGACAAGATGGAAACGCTCAAACAGGTCGGCCTTGGCTATGTGAAGGTCGGCCAGCCTGCGACCCAGCTTTCAGGCGGCGAGGCGCAGCGCGTGAAGCTCTCCAAGGAGCTCTCGAAACGCGCCACGGGCCGCACACTCTACATCCTCGATGAGCCCACAACGGGGCTGCATTTCGAGGATGTGAGAAAGCTGCTCGAAGTGCTGCACGAGCTGGTCGAGCAGGGCAATTCTGTGATCGTGATCGAGCATAATCTCGATGTCATCAAGACCGCCGACTGGCTGATCGATCTGGGCCCCGAAGGCGGCGATGGCGGCGGCGAAATCGTCGCGGCCGGCACGCCGGAACACGTCGCCGGCATCGAAGCCAGCTGGACCGGGCGCTATCTCAAACCGGTTCTCGAACGCGATGTGGCGCGCCAGAAAGCCCTGAAACAGAAGGCGGGTTAGGCGGCGGACGGATAGGCGTTGCGGGCATCCAGCTCGTGCTGTTCTAGCGCGTGAATGGCAGCATGGGCTACTACACCGCGCGAAACGAGAGCCGCAATTCCGCTACTCATTGTGGCGAGCAGGAATGCCAGCATATGGGCTGGACCGACGGCCTCTTCAGCTAGCAACCATTCGAGCCAGGGATTGGGGATGCCAAGACCCAGATTCCATTCGGTGGGTGGTTCAAGTCCTGCCAGCCCCGCAAGCAATCCGGGCACTAGCGAAACCAGCACGAAGGCCAGAACGCCAGCCACGAGCGATGCCAAACCCAGCCGCATCCAGAATGGGTCCGTGGCGGTGAAATGATCGAAAGGATTAAAGGCCTTTCGCCGCACAGCGAGCATGGTGGCAGCACCGATCCGCGCGGCGATGAAAACAAAAACAACCACAAGGATCAGAGGAAAGAGCTGCACGGCGACGGGCAGCGAAACGCCTCCCGCACTGAGGCCGGCGCCGATGATGATGAATGGCAAGGCCAATAGCAGAAGCAGGAGCGTTACGAGAATGCCGAGCGCTATCGACGTCCCGAAAATCCGCAACTCATCCTTGCCAAGCCTGTAGGGTATGGAGCCGACTGTCTCCTCGGTCGCCAGAAAGCGCGCCCACGCCCCTTCCGAACACAGGTGAACGACCAGTACAGCGATAATCAGGATGGCGGCAGAAAAAGCGAGCGACGCGGGAAGACCGGACAGCGAAAAAGAGACGCGCCCGTCTCCTCCCGCCGAGGCCACAACATGAAAGCTCACGACCGTTGCCGCGAACAAAAGCGCATCGAGCGCCCATATGCGCGCTGCTGCGAGAGGCCGCTGACGCACCCGCGAAATCCCGTGCCCCAAGGCATTCCCGAAGCTGAAAGCCATCGCCCGCTCCTCCCGATACCGGTCAGGCAAAGCGTGCAGGTAATCGCAGCTTGCTACAACCCGTAATTGGACCGACGGCGAAGATTCCAATCGGTAGCCGGGGACCCGCTCCCTGCTTCTCCCCTACCCTTTGCGCATCCGGATGCGCAGGAAGAGGATCAGGCTGAGCGTCAGGAATACGCCCGGCTGCACCAGAAGATGCGGGCCGACTTCGGTGGCTTCCACGCCCGCCATGCCGGTTGCCCGCTCGAGCACCTCCGCAAAGAGCTCACCCGGCGTGCGGTCGGGCTCGGAGGCTTGCGAGATGGCGAGCGGCATCAGCGTCGCTGCGGCGTTGAACGTGCCGTGGCCTGCCATGGCGCCCCAGATACCGCGCTCGGCATAGGCATAGAGCGCGAAGAACAGCCCCGTCGCCGTAACGCCGAATACCGCCATGAGACCGTAGGTGACGCCCGACACCATGACGTGCAGGTGGAACGCGCCGAAAACGATACTGGAGACAATGATCGCCGCCACCGCGCCCCAGCGGGCGGTCAGCGTGCTCATCATCCAGCCACGGAAGATCACCTCCTCGGCGCCGCCCTGGATCAGGAAGGTGACGAGAGCCATCAGCGCAAACCCGATAAAGACCGAACCGGCCAGCGCCGACCAGTCGGCGTCTTCGGGCAGTGCCATGTCGCGCATGCTTTCCGGCACCGCGTCAGGAGCAAGGGTCGTCAAGGCGGCCATGACACCGCCGAGCAGCAGGACCAGACCAACACCGACAAACAATCCGCGGACATAACGGCCCAGCCAGCCCGTGGCGGTAAAGCCCATAGAGGCGAAGCTGCGCCGCTCGAACGCCTTCACCCACAGCATTATGAGCGCAGCCCACAGGCCGAACTGCATCATCATGCCCGGCAGCACGACATCGCCAGACAGGGCGGCGGAGGTATCGCCTTCCGCAGCCGCTTCCAGCCCGCCCGGGGCCGTGGCGATGGCTATCGCGGTGAAGATCACCATCGGGATCGCCGAGACCAGATAGGTCAGGATCAGGATGAAGGACGTGGACCAGCCATAGGTGCGCCGGGATGCCGGTGCCCAGGGGCCGTAAAGCGCAGCCCAGGGCGGCGGAACGAGGGCCTGTTCGTGCATGATGGCTAGCCTTCTGACGGTGCTGCGCCGACCGATTCCGCAGGCGCGGCCAGATCGGTCTCAACCGGGCCATCACCGCCATCATGGCGCACGGCCACATAGGCGCCGACACCGTGCCACAGGCCTTCGAAGACGATCTGGAAGATGATCTGGGCTAGCACCATCACGCACAGGGCGATGATGACGGCGGGGCTGGACAGGGCTTCGGAGAGAACCGCCAGCACGACCTCCGGATCGGGATCGGCGCCGCTCTGCAGATCACCCATCAGCGGGGCGAACGCGCCCATCATGCCGCCCATCACCGCGATCTGCTGGACGATGGAAAGGATCATCGAACCGACCAGCGCGATCAGGATCAGAACCAGATAGGTCAGGACCAGCCAGCCGACGATGCGTTTCGTGGCGGCAAAGGACTGGAACAGGCGGAAGCCTTTCTGGCGGACGCTGAGCGCCGGACCGGCGGCAAAGCGCACAGCAATGATGATGGCGAGCACGGTGAAGCCCACCACGGCCACAAACCAGATCAGCCCGTTCACCAGCGCGGCCCAGACCTCGCCGTCGGCCGCTGAATTGATCCCCATCGTCACGCCCACCACGAGGGCAAAGAACAGGGCGGCCGCGATATAGGCGGCAATGGCAATGCCGATCAGGCACAGATTGACGAGGAAGAGACGCCCTTCATCCGCGCCGAGGCGGAAGGGAATGCCGCCAGCGACCTCGTTGCGGGTCAGAAGCCGCATCCACGCGCCCTGCGCCATGAGAGACGCAACGATCGACACGATAACGATGATGGGCGAGAGCGCGAGCAGGGTGCCGGCTGCGGCAAAAATCTCCGCCGGGTCCGGGTCATCATTCGTCGCCGCCAGTTCGATGATCGACTCAATAGCCGGCAGGGTCAGGAACAGCACTGCCCCGAAAATCACCGAGTAGAGGATGACCTGCCAGAGGGCGATGGAGAACGCGCCGCCCGGATTTCGACCTACGCACTTGAAAAACCAGAAGGTTGCGCTGGTGAAATCGTATTTCGCCTCGGTCGGAGATGTCATGGTTTTGTCCCTGCCCTACAACAATATGGCGGGACGCTATCACAGGGCCGTGATCGCGGCACGCCCTAAGCGGGATTTTGCGCCGTTTGTGACGTAAATTTCATGTAGAGGCGGGCATGCACGCCCAGCAAGGGCGAGAGAACCAGGGTAACCGTCCCGGCAACCAGCACGGCGCGCAAGAACGCGACCGCAAGCGGGCTCAATGCCTCGGACTGGACGCCCTGCGCAGGGTTGTAGCCGGTAAGGTGCTCGACCAGGATCGCAAAGCCTGCCAGCACGATCACGCCGGGCAGGATGGCCAGCGTGCCGGTGAGAAACGCACCAAGGCCGCGCCCCTGCAATATCGGCCATGCGGCCAGAAGCTGCACCTTGCCGCGCTCCAGCGTCGCCGGAATTGCAGGCAGAAGGCGGGAGATGAACCACAGGCCGAACGCGCTGAATACGGCAATCAGGGCCACCGCAATGCCCCACTCGGCGGCATTGAAGAGCGCAAAGATATTCACGAACCCTTCGGGCGGTTCGGTAAGGCCGGTGCGCTCTGCGCCCAGAATGGCGAGCGCGCCCAGCATGAAGGCCAGCATGACGAAGGCCGTGCCCAGCACTGTCAGGACAAGGATCACGGTCAGGCCCGCCACCAGCACGAGGCGCGAGACATCGCGCGCCCGGTCCTTCACCGCGCCCGCCTCCAGACCCAGCGCAGGGCGGGTGATCAGCACTGCGGCAATCACCCAGGCATGAAAGCCGAGGATGAAGAGCAGGGTTACACCGATCACGCCCGGGCCCGCCTCGCCTGTCATCGAGAAGACCAGCGCTTCAAGAGCCGCTACCGCCGCGCACAAGCCGGCGGCGGCCATTTCGGCGCGCGGCTGGCGGAAGATCAGGGCAAACCCGTCTTGAAGGGCATCTGTATGGATCAGCTTCATGATTGCGGGACTTAGCCCGATGCGCGCACCCTGCCAAGGATCACTGTGACGCAGGGGGTGAAGCAGATGCCGTCCCGGTTTGAGCGCGCGCCCTTGCAGCGCTATATGGCGGTCATGACACACACCTCACCCATACACATCATTGGCGGCGGCATGGCCGGTTCGGAAGCGGCCTGGCAGGCGGCAGAGGCTGGCGCGCGCGTCATCCTGCACGAAATGCGCCCCGTGCGGCGCACTGAAGCGCACCAGACGGATGGTCTCGCAGAACTGGTCTGCTCCAATTCCTTCCGCTCCGATGACCACGAGACAAACGCGGTCGGCTTGCTGCACGAGGAGATGCGCCGCGCAAACTCGCTGATCATGGCGATGGGCGATGTGAACCAGGTGCCCGCCGGCGGCGCGCTCGCCGTGGACCGCGAGGCCTTTTCGCGCGCGGTGACGGCAAAACTGGAGGCCCATCCCAATATCGAGATCCGCCGCGAGGAGATTGCCGGTCTTCCCCCCGAAGACTGGGACAATGTGATCGTGGCCACAGGCCCCCTCACCTCGCCCGCTCTGGCAGAGGCTGTCCATGGCCTGACTGGCGAAGGCGAGCTCGCCTTCTTTGATGCCATCGCGCCGATCATCTTTGCCGACAGCATCGATATGGACATTGCGTGGAAGCAGTCGCGCTATGACAAGGGCGAGACGGAGGAAGACCGCGCCGCCTATATCAACTGCCCGATGAACCGGGATCAGTACGTCGCTTTCGTCGAGGCACTGCTGGCCGGGGACAAGACCGAGTTTCGCGACTGGGAGAAGGACACGCCCTATTTCGAGGCCTGCCTGCCGATCGAAGTGATGGCAGAGCGCGGCATCGAGACTCTGCGCCATGGGCCGATGAAACCGCGCGGCCTGACCAATGCCCACAAGCCAGATGAAAAGGCCTATGCGGTCGTCCAGCTGCGCCAGGACAATGCGCATGGCACGCTGTTCAACATGGTCGGCTTCCAGACCAAGCTGAAATACGGGGCGCAGACCGACATTTTCCGCCTCATTCCAGGGCTTGAGAACGCGCAGTTTGCGCGCCTGGGCGGCATTCACCGCAACACCTTCCTCAATTCCCCCAAGCTTCTTGATCCGCTGATGCGGATGAAGGCGCGGCCTTCGCTTCGCTTTGCAGGGCAGATCACGGGCGTTGAAGGCTATGTGGAAAGTGCCGCCATGGGGCTGCTCGCTGGACGGTTCGCTGCCGCAGAACGTCTTGGCCAGACTGTAACGCCGCCGCCGCCGACAACAGCGCTGGGCGCACTTCTCATGCACATCACCACGGGCCACGTGCCAGGCCGCAAGGGCGCCTTCCAGCCCATGAACGTCAATTTCGGCCTGTTTCCGGACATGACCGGCCCGTCAAAGGGTCCCAATGGCGAACGTTTGCGCGGCGCAGCGAAAGCGCAAGCCAAGAAGCGCCTCATGACGGCGCGCGCATTGGCCGATTGTGATGCCTGGCTGGGGCGGACGAGAGCCGCCGCCGAATAACGCTCAGACCCGGCCCGACAGCGAGGCGGCGAGAAGCCGCCATTGCTGCAGGAAAAGCGGCGCTTCGCCCGCTGGCTGAAACGGGTTGGACTGCACACCTGCCCGCTTCACCGTGCTGCGCGCCAGCGTTGCATGGCCAAGCGCAGGAAACACCTCCAGCGGCAAGGCGGCGCGGGTCTCGGTCAAAGCCTGCGCAGCCTCTATCGCCAGTGTCAGCAGACTGGCGCGCGCCTTGGCTGCCCTTTCAGGGCTCAATCCCCGGCGCAGCGCCTCCAGACCCACTCCGGCTGCGTCCATTTCCGCCTCGGTGAGCGGTGGACGGCCTGCCGCGCACAGGCCTGCAAAGTCCCGCAGCATTCGCGCATAGCCGAGCAACCGGCCGGCTGCCCGAAGCCCGGCCTCGCCCTGCTCTCCAGGCTGCCAGTCAGGCGCGCACAGCCGCGCTGCCAGACGCACCGGAAGGACCGACACACGTTCCACATAGCGCTCACGCTCGGCAGCATCGGGAAAAGCGCCTTCGCCCAGATCGGCCTGGCGCGCCTCGGTGATGAGATTCAGCGCTTCCAGGTCAGGCGCTCCCCGAACGCCGCGCAGCGATGCCAGCGCTTCATAGACCGGATGACGGCGCACGCGCGGCGGATCGGCGAACAGGTCTGCCAGCGCGTCGCGCGCCCAGGCCAGGCGCATCTCGCCGATTACCGGCTCGCTCACCTTGCCGGCGATTGCGGCCAGTTCCGCATCGAATGCGTAAAGGGCGAAAAGCCGGCTGCGCACATCTTCAGGCGCAAACAGGCAGGCGAGATACCGGCCCTGATCGTGCTGCCGCACCATGTCTGCCAGCGTCTCGGCCATCGTCGTGTGACACTTCCTTGAAATCCGCGTGCCAATCGCAGGCGCGCACGTGTTTTGACTTGCAATGCGGCGTGCGCGGGGGGAGCCTCCACACAGTCCAGAAATCACCCCCGAGCGGAGAGCCAACATGTATGACGCGGACAAGCGCCTGACCACCCTGTTGCTGGCAACGGCGCTGGCCGGATCGCTTGGCCTCGCCGCATGCAATCCCCCCTCGCAAGCCAGCGCCGATACCGTCAGCGAAGCTGTGCCGGCAGCGCGTGAACTGAATGGCGAAGGTCTTGCCACGCTGGATGCCGCGCTGGACCAGTTTGCGCAGGCTGGCGCGCGGTCAGGCTATGTGGCCCTGATTGCCCGCGACGGTGTCGTGCAGCACATTTCAGAGGCCGGCTACGCTGATATCGAGGCCGAACGCCCGATGACGGCCGACACGCTTGTGCGTATCGCCTCGATGACCAAGCCGGTTACCGCCGTTGCCGTGCTCCAGCTTGTCGAGGACGGTGCCCTGCGCCTCGACCAGCCGCTGGCTGACATCATCCCGGCCTTCGCCGACGCCCGCGTTGCGGTCTCCACCAGCGCTGGCGAGGATGGCGAGATTGAAACGGTTCCGGCCGACCGCGCCGTCACCATCGAGGATCTGCTCACCCACACCTCCGGCATCGGCTATGTCTTCGACTACGAGACTGATCTCGGCCGGCTCTATCTCACCCGCAACATCTATGAGGACCGGGTGATGTCGCTGGAAGAGCGCATCGACCAGCTGGCCGGCCTGCCCCTCTACTTCCAGCCCGGTGAGCGTTGGTACTACAGCTGGGCGAACGACATTCTGGGCCGCGTGGTGGAAGTCGCGTCCGGTCAGGACCTCGAAGCCTACATGCAGGCGCGCATCTTCCAGCCGCTCGGCATGGAAGCGACCACTTTCTTCCCGACCGGAGAAGCGCGCGACAGGATCGCGACCCTCTACACCCATGACGAGGCGGGCGCGCTGCAGGCTGTCCCTGACACGCTCGACTATGCGGTCGATGCCAATGCCGCTGCCGGTGGCGCTGGCCTCTTCTCCACCGCGAATGACTATTTCCGCTTCGCACAGGCGCTCGCCAATGGCGGGGAGCTGGATGGCGCGCGCATCCTCTCTGAAGAGAGCGTCGCGATGATGACGCAGGTGCATGTCGGCGCCGACCGCATGCCAGCC
>NZ_JBQLZR010000065.1:0-6620 GCF_052168375.1 Glycocaulis sp. | reverse complement strand
GCCAGAGCCGCCTTCGCGGATCTTCGCTACGACCTGACCTGGCTCGACGCTGTCGCCTTCTTTCACGAGGGCTTCTTCAAGCACGCCCGCAACCGGCGAGGGCACTTCCACGGCGACCTTGTCGGTCTCGATTTCCATCAGGGGCTGGTCAACGCTGACGCTGTCACCGACTTTCACCAGCCAGTTGCCGACCGTGCCTTCGGCCACGCTTTCGCCCATGACCGGCACCTTGGCCTCGGTCAGCGAACCGCCCGAACCGGAGGCAGGTTTTTCGTTCTTGCTGTCGGCAGGCTTGGCTTCAGCCTTCGCGGGCGCGTCCTTGCTTTCAGACTTCTTGGGCTCGGCCTTGCCGCCGGAGGCACCGGCTTCGAACTCGGCGAGCGTTGCACCGATCTCCACCGTATCGCCTTCCTTGGCGCGGATCGCGGTGATGACACCGTCTTCCTCCGCACGCACCTCGACCGACACCTTGTCGGTTTCCAGCTCGACGAGAATATCGTCCTTCTTCACCGACTGGCCTTCAGAGACCAGCCAGTTGCCGACAGTGGCTTCGGATACGGATTCGCCAAGGGTGGGGACGGTGATTGCGCTCATGGTGTCGGTCATCCGGTAAGGTGTGATCAGGTCAGTCGTTGGTGAGGGCTTCATCGACCAGGGCCTGCTGCTGGGCCTGGTGACGCGAAAGCAGCCCGGTCGCGGTCGAAGCCGAGGGGGCACGCCCGACATAGCGCGGGCGCTTCGACTTGCCGCCTACCTTTTCAAGGCAGAATTCAAGATAGGGTTCCACGAAGGTCCAGCCGCCCATGTTCTTGGGCTCTTCCTGGCACCAGATGATCTCGGCCTGCGGGAAGCGTTTGAGCTCATCAATGATGGACTTGGCCGGGAAGGGATAGAACTGCTCGACGCGGAGCAGGTAGACATCGTTCACGCCCTTGTTCTCGCGCGCTTCGAGGAGGTCGTAATAGACCTTGCCCGAGCACAGCACGACGCGGCGGATGTCCTTGTCGGCAGCAACCGGCTCGGCACGCAATTGTGCGAACTCGCCGCGATCGGTACGCACGCTGGTATCGCCGTCATCCCACAGCACGCGGTGGAAGGAGGAACCCGGCCCGAACTCGGAGAGGTCGGAGACGCAGCGCTTGTGACGCAGCAGCGATTTCGGCGTCATGATCACCAGCGGCTTGCGGAAGCCGCGATGGATCTGCCGGCGCAGGATATGGAAATAGTTCGCCGGCGTGGAGCAGTTGGCGACCTGCATATTGTCTTCGGCGCATTGTTGCAGGAAGCGCTCCAGACGCGCGGAGGAGTGCTCCGGTCCCTGGCCCTCATAGCCGTGAGGCAGCAGCATCACGAGGCCGGACATGCGCAGCCATTTGCGCTCCGAGGAGGAAATGAACTGGTCGATGATGACCTGCGCGCCATTGGTGAAGTCACCGAACTGGGCTTCCCACATGACGAGCGTGTTCGGCGCGGAGAGCGAGTAGCCATATTCGAAGCCGAGCACGGCTTCTTCCGACAGCATGCTGTCGATCACCTCATAGCGTGCCTGATCCTCGCTCAAATGGTTGAGGAAGGTGTAGCGCTCCTGGGTTTCCTGATCGATCAGGTGGGAGTGGCGCTGCGAGAACGTGCCCCGCCCGCAATCCTGGCCGGACAGGCGCACCGGGAAGCCTTCGGTGAGAAGTGTGCCGAAAGCCAGGTGTTCCGCCGTTGCCCAGTCGAGATTCTCACCCTTTTCGATGGCTTCACGCCGATTGGTGATCACGCGCTGCAGCGTCTTGTGAATGGCGTAGCCGTCGGGGATGCGCGTCATCGCCTCGCCGACTGTTTTCAACGTATCGAGATCCACCGCCGTCTGGCCGCGCCGGTCATCCTCGTCCGGCAGGCCGAGACCCGACCAGACGCCGTCCAGCCAGTCGGCCTTGTTGGCCTTGTAGGATTTGCCAAGCTCGAACTCGTCATCGAGGAAGGCTTCAAATTCCTTGATCCAGCCCTCAACCTCGTCCTTGGAGACGACACCCTCATCGACGAGACGGTTCGTGTAGAGCTCGCGCGTCGTGGAAAGACCGGCAATGGCCTTGTACATGATGGGCTGGGTGAAGGAGGGATCGTCCCCTTCATTGTGGCCGAAGCGCCGGTAGCAGAACATGTCGATGACGGCATCCTTGCCGAATTTCTGCCGGTACTCGGTGGCAACCTTGGCCGCGAACACAACCGCTTCGGGGTCATCGCCATTGGCGTGGAAGATCGGCGCCTGAACCATCAGCGCCACGTCTGACGGATAGGGCGATGAACGGCTGTCGCGCGGATCGGTGGTGAAGCCGATCTGGTTGTTGACGATGAAATGGATCGCCCCGCCCGTGCGGTGACCGCGCAGGCCCGAAAGGCCGAAGCATTCCGCAACAATGCCCTGACCGGCAAAGGCCGCATCGCCATGCAGGAGAAGCGGCAGCACCTTGTGGGCAGACGGCTCGCCTGTCTGCACCTGGTATTTCGTCATCTTGGCGCGGGCCTTGCCCAGCACTACCGGGTCAACCGCCTCGAGGTGAGACGGGTTCGCCGTCAGCGACAGATGGACATTATTGCCGTCGAACTCACGCGTCGATGACGAACCCAGATGGTATTTCACGTCGCCGGACGAGAACTCGTCCTCGCCCATGGTCGAACCGCCCTGGAACTCGTGGAAGATCACGTGATAGGGCTTGCCCATCACCGCCGCGAGCACATTCAGGCGGCCACGGTGGGGCATGCCGACAATGATGTCGCTGACCCCTTCGGCACCGCCGCGCTTGATGATCTGTTCCAGCGCCGGGACCATGGCTTCGCCGCCATCAATCCCGAAGCGCTTGGTGCCGGGATAGCGCTTGTGCAGGAAGCGTTCGAAGGCTTCGGTCTCGACCAGCTTGCGCAGGATCGCTTTCTTGCCGTTCTTCGAGAACGCGATTTCCTTGTCCGGACCCTCGATGCGCTCTTGCAGCCAGGCCTTCTCCTCCGGATTGGAGATGTGCATGAACTCGATGCCGAGCGTGCCGCAATAGGTGCGCTTCAGGATGTCGAGAATCTCCCGCACGGTCGCGGTTTCAAGGCCAAGATAGCCATTGATGAAGATCTCGCGGTCGAGATCAGCCTCGCCAAAGCCGTAGCTTGCCGGATCCAGCTCGGGCTGGGGTTCGCGCTCGCCGAGCTTCAACGGATCAAGATCAGCGGCCAGATGCCCGCGCATGCGGTAGGCGCGGATCAGCATGATAGCCGAAATGCTGTCCTTGACGGCGGAGTTCACATCCGCCGCGGACGCCGTTTCACCCATGCGCGCGGCGACTTTCTCCGGCAGCTTGGGCACGACGCTCTCGATATCGCCGAGCGCCTGAACCATTTCGCCATTGGCCTTGCGCGGCCAGCCCTCGCGCTTCCAGCCCGGCCCCTTGGCCGCCCGCTTCGCATTGGCCGCCTCGTCGCCCACGGCATCAAAGAATTTTCGCCAGGACGCGGGAACCGAGGCGGGATCGCTGGCATAGCGCGCCGCCATGTCTTCCAGATAGACGGCGTTGGCGCCAAACAGGAAGGAGGTGTCGAGGAAGGTCTGGTTTTCGGAGGAGCGAGCGTCGGTCATCGTGGCCCTTCAGGGCAGGTTATCGTGAGCGCCACCATGGCGCTTGCCTTGGATAATCGACATCTATGCCTCTCCGGCGCAAAAGAGAAGCCCAAATGGGCGAAGAACGGGCTTCTGACAGCAATTCGCGCGAACGTTCGTTCGATAGCCATGCGCTGGCGGTTTTCCGGGATTGATCGCGCAAGGCCGCACAAAGCCCAACCGCGAAAAGCCATGCGCGGGCGGGACGACAAAAACCGTCCGCGGCTGGCCGGCCGAGCCCGATACATAGCAAAATGCCCCGGTCATGGACCGGGGCATTTCGGTATTTTCAGAGCGTCCTTGCCGAAAGCCGGCGGCGGGCCTAGCCCTTGAGCACCTCAACCAGCGTCTTGCCGAGGCGCGCCGGGCTGTCGGAAACGACGATCCCGGCCGATTTCATCGCCTCGATCTTGCTTTCCGCATCGCCCTTGCCGCCCGCCACGATCGCGCCGGCATGGCCCATCGTGCGGCCCTTCGGCGCGGTGCGACCTGCAATGAAGCCGGCCATCGGCTTCTTGCGGCCCTTTTTGGCTTCGTCGCGCAGGAACTGGGCAGCTTCTTCTTCGGCCGAACCGCCAATCTCGCCGATCATGATGATCGACTTGGTTTCCTCGTCGGCCAGGAACATCTCCAGCACGTCGATGAACTCGGTGCCCTTGACCGGGTCGCCGCCAATACCGACAGCCGTCGTCTGGCCGAGGCCTTCAGCGGTCGTCTGGAACACGGCCTCATAGGTCAGCGTGCCGGAACGCGAGACCACGCCGACAGAGCCCTTCTTGAAGATCGAGCCCGGCATGATGCCTATCTTGCACTCTTGCGGCGTCAGGACCCCCGGGCAGTTCGGGCCGAGCAGGCGCGAGCTCGACTTTTCAAGCCGTGCCTTGACCTTGACCATGTCCATCACCGGAATGCCCTCGGTGATGCAGACAATGAGTTCGATCCCGGCATCAATGGCCTCGATGATGGCCGCGCCTGCGCCCGCCGGCGGCACATAGACCACGGAGGCATTGGCGCCTGTGCGCTCCTTGCCTTCGGCGACGGTGGAGAAGATCGGCAGCGACGCGGCGCCGTCCATGCCGCTGGTCCAGCTTTCACCGCCCTTTTTCGGGTGGATGCCGCCGACCATCTTGGTGCCGAAATAGGCAAGCGCCTGTTCGGTGTGGAAAGTGCCGGTCTTGCCGGTCAGGCCCTGGACGAGAACCTTGGTGTCTTTGTTGACGAGTACGGACATGGTTCCTAGCCCTTCTTCACGGCAGCTACGATTTTCTGCGCGGCATCGTCGAGATCGTCGGCAGACGTGATGTCCAGCCCGCTCTCGTTGAGGATTTTCTTGCCAAGATCGACATTGGTGCCTTCAAGGCGCACGACCAGCGGCACTTTCAGGCCCACTTCCTTCACGGCAGCGACCACGCCTTCCGCGATCACGTCGCAGCGCATGATGCCGCCAAAGATGTTGACCAGAATGCCTTTGACGTTCTTGTCGGCTGTGATGATCTTGAAAGCGTGGGTGACCTTTTCCTTCGAGGCGCCGCCGCCCACATCCAGGAAGTTGGCAGGCTCGGCGCCATAAAGCTTGATGATATCCATCGTCGCCATGGCAAGGCCCGCACCATTGACCATGCAGCCGATATTGCCGTCGAGCGCCACGTAAGCGAGGTCGTATTTCGACGCCTCGATTTCCTTTTCGTCCTCTTCGGTCAGATCGCGCAGGGCACGGATATCGTCGTGGCGGAAGAGCGCGTTGCCATCGAAGGAAACCTTCGCGTCCAGCACACGCAAGTGCCCGTCCTTCATCACGATCAGCGGGTTCACTTCCAGAAGGCTCATATCCTTCTCGGTGAAGGCCCGGTAGAGGATCGGGGCGAGCGACAGCATGTCTTCGCGCGCCGTACCGTTCAGCTCCAGCGCTTCGGCGATTTTACCGGCGTCAGCGGACGTCACGCCCGTTTCCGGGTCGATATTGATGGTAAGGATCTTTTCCGGGGTCTCTTCGGCGACCGCCTCGATATCCATGCCGCCTTCCGTGGAGACGACGAAGGCCACGCGGCCCGTATCCCGGTTTACCAGAAGCGAGAGGTAGAGCTCGGTCTCGATGTCGGCGCCATCCTCGATATAGAGGCGGTTCACCTGGCGGCCGGCCGGGCCGGTCTGGTGGGTGACGAGCGTGTTGCCGAGCATGTCCTTCGCATGAGCGATCACTTCATCGCGGCTGAAGGCCAGACGCACACCGCCCTTGGCGTCGGCGGGAAGTTCCTTGAACTTGCCCTTGCCGCGCCCGCCGGCATGGATCTGGGACTTCACGACCCAGAGCGGTCCGGGCAGCTTGTCGGCAGCCGCACCGGCCTCGTCAGCGGAGAAAATGGCAACACCGTCAGCGACGGGTGCGCCGAAGGCTTTCAGCACGGCTTTGGCCTGATGCTCGTGGATGTTCATGGGGCAGCACTCACCTTTGTCCGGAGAGGGACAGGCGGGCGCACCCGTCTGTCCGAGGAGAAGAGTCGCGTCGGCTTATACCACCGCCTTGCCGCAGTGCAACGCGAGGCGTGCAAACGGCGAAGGCTCGCTCATGTAAGGCGAAGGCGAATGGCGTTCACAGCCCATCCAATGCCCGCGCCAAGGCCTGCTGACAGGAGCCAGAAGGCAAACACGCCAGCGCCCTCACCCTGATTGAGAGCCAGAAACGCGAGCTGTCCGGCAACGACCGGCAATCCTGCGCCAACGAGCACCCAGCCGATAAAGGGCAAGGTTTCCAGCCGCTCGGTTTGCGGCGAAAGGAGATACGCCGCCACGACCCCGGCCACCACTCCGACAAAAAATGCAAGGAACATCACAGAGCCTCGTTCTGCCGGGTGCCTTCGGGTGTTTCTGGCGGATCGATCTCGGCCAGCTCGGCTGACGTTGCCATCAGATTGACGAAGCGCTCGCGCTCGTCTGGCGTCACGGCCTGCCGGACGCGGGCACGCCAGAGCGACACCCCGCACAGGACGAG
>NZ_JBQLZR010000064.1:0-16126 GCF_052168375.1 Glycocaulis sp. | reverse complement strand
GGAGGACCGCTCCGGCGAGACGCCGCTCGTGATCGTGCAGGCCGATGCAATCCTTGCGCACCTTGAAGAGACCCGCCCCGAGCCGCCGCTTCTGCCCGCAGACCCGGCAGGGCGCGCAGAGGTGCGCCGCCTCGTCAGCTGGTTTGATCGCAAGTTCGACGCCGAGGTGAATGCCTACCTGCTGCACGAGAAGCTGGAAAAGCGCATGCAGAATCTGGGCTCGCCCGATGCCGGCATGATCCGGGCCGGGCGCGACTATCTGCGGGCGCATCTCGACTACATGTCCATGCTGCTGGAGCGCCGGGACGGCCCCGCGGGCCCGCGCTATTCGATGGCAGACCTTGTCGCCGCAGCGCACCTGTCCTGCGTCGATTATCTGGGCGATGTGCCCTGGGACAGTTTCCCGGCGGCCAAGGCCTGGTATGAGCGCATCAAGTGCCGCCCGGCCTTCCGTTCGCTGCTGGATGACCGCCTGCCGGGACTGCCGCCGGCCCGCTGGTATGCCGATCTGGACTTCTAGGACCGCTGCGGGGCCTGTGCCCCATTAACCACACTGCGGTGCAAACCTGCCACATTTTTCAGGCGCGCAGCTTGGCCTGAGCGGCGCTCACCTGTATCACACTCACCATTGAAAGGCGGCTTGCCGTCCATTGGAGGTTTCGTCCGACCCATGCGATCTGACATCTGGAGTGCCCTTTCGCGCACGCGGTAGCGCGGTCTTGAAGGGCACCCGCGCTCGCCGCCGCAAGGCGCCCGGCCGGGTAACGCTTCTTCGCTACCGCTTCACCGTTACAGATATTCAGACCTGCCGGTCCGCACTGCCCTGAGCCAGCGCGGGCCCCATTCTTCGGGACGATCATGACCGGACAATTTGATGATGACGACGCGCCCGGCGTGCGCGTGCTGTCCAATACCGCCGTGCTGGCCTTTCTCTGGCGCCAGTGGATGCGCCGCCCGTGGTTCTTCTCCGCGCTCGCAGGATTCATGCTGCTGGCAACGGCTGTGGATGTCTTCATCCCGGTGGCTGCCGGGCGCCTGATCGATGCCATGTCGGAAACCGGCGGGGGCGACCACTGGCTGGCCTTTGCCATCTTCCTCGGACTTGCCATCCTCTTCCACACGTTGCGCCAGATCGCGGTGCGCTTCGAAATCCGCTTTTCCAGCGCGAACATGGCCGACATGACGACCGAATCCTTCGCGCGCGTGCAGCGTTTCGCGCTCGACTGGCATGCCAGCACCTTTGCCGGTTCGGTCGTGCGCAAGATCACGCGCGGCATGTGGGCCTATGACACGATCACCGCGACACTCTGGTTCAGCCTCATACCCTCGATCTGTGTGATGGCGGGGCTGGGCCTCTACATGCTCTTTATCTGGCCGGTCGTCGGGCTTTTTGCCCTGACCGTGACAACGCTTTTCGTCATCGCCTCCGTGCTGATGTCGGCGCTCTATGTGCGCCCGCAGAATATCCGCTCCAACGCGCTCGATTCCGAGCTGGGCGGCGCGGTAGCGGATGCGGTGTCAGGCATTGCGACGGTGAAGAGCTTTGGCGCGGAAATGCGCGAGGACGGCCGGTTTCATGCCCTCGCCTGGCGCTGGCGGGGCGAGGTGAAGAAGACCTGGCTGCGCTTTGTGAACACCTGGCTTGTCCAGATCATCGCGGTCCTGACCTTGCAGGCGGGCCTGACCGGGCTGCTCATCTGGCTCTGGCAGAGGGGTGAGGCAAGCCCCGGCTCGGTCGTGTTTGCCATCACGGCCTTCATGCTGATGGGCGGATATATGCGCCGCTTCGGCGAGGATGTTCAGAACATCCAGCGCGGTCTGGACGAAATCCAGGACATTGCCGCCTACGCAAAGCAAGAGACCAGCATTGCCGACCGTCCCGGTGCGCCGGACTTCGTGCCCGGTCCCGGCGCCATCAGCTTTGACCGCGTGCGCTTTACCTATGCGGGCCAGAACCAGCCGCTCTACGAGGATTTCTCGCTGGAGATCAAAGCCGGTGAGAAGGTCGCCCTTGTCGGTCCGACAGGCTCTGGCAAGTCGACCTTCGTCAAGCTGGTCCAGCGCCTTTACGATGTGGATGCCGGCGAGATCCGCATTGACGGGCAGGATGTACGCTCCGTACGGCAGGCTACGCTGCGCCGTGCGATAGCGCTCGTCCCGCAGGACCCGGCCCTGTTTCACCGCACTATCGCGGAGAACATCGCCTATGCCCGTCCCGATGCCTCGATGGAGGAGATCATGCAGGCCGCCCGCCGGGCGCGTGCGCATGACTTCATCACGCGCCTGCCGCTGGGCTATGACACGCTGGTCGGCGAGCGCGGCGTGAAATTGTCGGGCGGTGAGCGGCAACGCGTGGCCATTGCCCGCGCCGTGCTGGCCGATGCCCCCATCCTGATCTTCGATGAAGCCACTTCCAGCCTCGACAACGAGACAGAGCGCGAAGTGCAGGAGGCGATGGCCGACGTGATGGCCGGACGCACAGCAATCGTCATCGCCCACCGTCTTTCGACGATACGCGATGCAGACCGCATCCTGGTCTTCAATGCCGGGCGGATCGTGGAGCAGGGCACGCATGACCAGCTCAGTGCGCAGGGTGAAGGCGTCTATGCGCGCCTGGCAGCACTGGCAAAAGGCGGGTAGGAGCGGCTTGCGGTACGCTGGAAGATCATTTCCCTTCCGGCGGGGAAGCTGCTATAGCGCCGCGCTCAAGAGGTGACGGCCCTTTTTAGGGCTGCCATCTGGAATTTTTTCGGCGCGCCGGCGGACAAAGGCTCTGCGCGCGCCAGGCGAGGCTTTTCATGACGCTCCCCGACACCATCCATCCCGCGCTGCGCGCAGCGCTGGCGCGCAAGGGCTATGCCAGCCTGACCGATGTCCAGGCCGCCGTGCTGGGCAACGAGGCGCTTGGCCAGGACCTGCTGGTTTCCGCCCAGACCGGTTCAGGCAAGACGGTCGCCTTTGGTCTGGCCATGGCGGAAAACCTGCTGGGTGAGGCTGATACCCTGCCGCAGGCCCAGAGCCCGCTGGCCCTTGTCATTGCCCCGACGCGCGAGCTTGCCTTGCAGGTCCAGCGCGAACTTGGCTGGCTCTACGGCGAGGCCGGAGCCCGCATCGCGTCTGCTGTTGGCGGCATGGACCCGCGCGCCGAACGGCGCGCCATGGAGCGCGGTGCCCATATCATTGTCGGTACGCCCGGACGCCTGAAGGACCATATCGAGCGCGGCGCGCTCGATCTTGCCTCCATCCGCGCCATCGTGCTCGACGAAGCCGACGAGATGCTCGATTTCGGCTTCCGGGAAGATCTGGAATTCATTCTGGGCTCCGCGCCGGACGAACGCCGCACCCTGCTGTTCTCGGCAACGGTGTCGAAGGAAATCGCGCGTATCGCCCAGACCTATCAGAGCGATGCTGTTCGCCTGTCGACGATCAGCCAGGGCGGCCAGCACGCCGATATTGCCTATGTCGTCCACGCCGTAGCCCCGCGCGACCGGGAAAACGCCGTCATCAACGTGCTGCGCTATCACGGTGCGCCGCGCGCACTGGTCTTTTGCTCCACGCGCGAAGCGGTCAACCGCATGGCGGCACGCCTTGCCAATCGTGGCTTTGCCTCTGTCGCCCTGTCGGGCGAGCTGAGCCAGGCCGAACGCACCAAGGCCCTGCAATCGCTGCGCGATGGCCGTGCCGCGGTTTGCGTGGCAACCGACGTAGCCGCCCGCGGCATCGACCTGCCCGGCCTGGATCTGGTGGTCCATGCCGACCTTCCCAACAATGCCGAGACCCTGCTGCACCGCTCCGGGCGTACCGGGCGCGCAGGCGCCAAGGGCATTAGTGTTCTCGTTGCCGGTTTCAACCAGCGCGGCCGCGCCACCCGCCTCCTGCGCGATGCCCGCCTCGATGCCGTATGGTCGGAAGCACCCGACGCCGATGCCGTGCGGGCCAAGGACCGCGAGCGCCTCGGCGAACACCCCGCCTTTACGGGCGAGATGGACGAGGATCGGCTGGCCGAGGCCCGCGAGATCATCGAGCGCTTCGGTGCCGAACGCGTGGCGCTGGGCTTCCTTGCTGAACTGGAACGCCGCCTGCCGGCACCTGAAGAGCTGGGCGCGGATTCCGGCCCGGTACGCCGCGATGACCGCGCCCCGCGTGACCGTCAGGAAAGCGGTGAACGGCGCGAGCGTACGCCCCGCCCGCCGCGCGCAGGTTTCGAGCCGGGGGTCTGGTTCGAGGTCGATATGGGCCGCCGCCAGCGTGCCGAGCCGCGCTGGCTGGTGCCGATGATCTGCCGCCTTGGCGACGTAACGGGCCGCGACATCGGCGCGATCGATATTGGCGAGGTGGCAACCCGTTTCGAGATCACCGCCTCGCAGGTCGAGCATTTCGAGAAAGCGCTGCGCGAGCCGCGTGAGCGTGACCAGAATGTCGTCGTGCGCCGCGCGGGTGACACGCCGCTGCAGCCGGCCAATCCCGATGCGCCGCCCACGCGCCAGCGCGCACCGCGCGATTCCCGTCCCGGACGTCAGGAACGCTTTGCCCGCAAGGCAGAGCGGGACGAGGACAAGCTCTACGAGGATGTGCCGCCGCCACCAGCAGTGACGGTGAAACCCTTGCGCGACGGCAAGAAGCCGGACGGACCGCGCAAGGGCCACAAGCCTTTCAAGGGTGACAAACCCTTCCGCAAGCATTCGGGCGAAGAGGGCGGGCGTCCCGCCGGCAAGCGCAAGCCTGCAGGCGAGGCGCGCGGCGACCGGCCGGCAAAGCCCTATCGGGCGGGGCCGGCATCGGGCGGTGACCAGACCCTGCGCCGGGTCAAGCGCAAGCCCCGCAAGGACAGCTAGTCCGCCTTCACGAACGCCGCATGTGAACGCGATTTAACTCCATGGCGGGCAACCGCCATGGCACGCTCTCGCCATGGACATGGTGGACATTCTCGACTCGGGCGACTGCGCGAGGCTCTCGCAAGCCCTCAAGAACGATCCCGGTATCGCTGACCGCCCCGTTGTTGCCGGCAGTCATTCAGCCCATCCGGTTCATGCGATCTGTGACCGTGTGTTTGACGGACGCCTTGCCGAACCGGATGCTCTCGCCATGGTCAGCGTGCTCCTGAAGGCAGGCGCCAACATCCATCATGTGCACGCGGCCAATGGCGACGGACTTCTCACGAGCGCGATCAGCCTCTCCTGCCCAGGCATCGCGCTGGCCGTTCTCGCAGCGGGTGCACCTGTTGATGCCAAAGGGCTCTTTGGTGCCAGACCGGTCCACTGGAGCGCGATCATGGGAATGCCCGCTGTTCTGGAACACCTTCTTGCCGCCGGTGTGGACATTCATGAGGCCGATAGCGAGTTCGCCTCCACACCGCTTGGCTGGGCGATGGAAGGCTGGGCAAGCCCGCCGAAAGGCTCGCACGGCCACCAGACAGAATGTGCCCGCCTGCTGGTCGCGGCAGGCGCGACCGTCGAACCGCAATGGGCCGGGTCGGAGCGGGTCAGGGCCGATGCGGCTCTGTCTCGCGCGCTCGGGCTTGGCTAGTCCGCCTCGCGGATGGCGGCGTGGACGGTGAGCGCCTGAACGGTCTCACGCACGTCATGCACCCGTACCATGGTAGCGCCCGATGCGGCAGCATGCAGAGCGGCGGCGATCGAGCCGCCAAGTCGTTCATCAGCTGCCGCATCGCGGTCCAGTGCCGCGATGAAGCGCTTGCGCGATGCCCCGAAGAGAAGCGGGAAGCCATGTCCGGCAAGGCGTGACAGCGCGGCCATCAAAGCGAGATTATGGGCCAGCGTCTTGCCAAATCCTATGCCGGGGTCGAGCCAGATTTTTTCCTTTGGAACGCCCGCCGCCATGACCGCGTCTGCGCGTTCAAGGAGGAAGGCTTCGACCTCGCCCACCACATCATCATAGACAGGGTTTTCCTGCATGGTCTGCGGCGCACCCTGCATGTGCATCAGGCAGACCTCGCACATCAGATTCGCCGCCATCTGGGGCGCGCCGTCTGCCCGTAAGGCATTGACATCATTCCACAAGCGCGCACCGGCCTTCATCGCGACCTCCGCCACGGCCGGCTTCATCGTATCGATGGAGAGCGGCACACCGGCGCCGCTGAGACCTTCCATGACCGGGATGACGCGCTGCAACTCGTCAGCCACGCTGACCGGCACCGCGCCGGGCCGGGTGCTTTCGCCGCCAATGTCGAGCCAGTCGGCACCAGCGGCCACCAGCGCCTTGCCGTGCGCAATGGCAGAGGCCGTTTCGCCATGGCGTCCGCCATCGGAAAAGCTGTCGGGCGTGACATTCACGATGCCCATGACGAGAGGCCGGAACGGGCGATCGCTCATGATCAGTCAGCCTGCTCCTGGGTCTGTGAATCTACTTCCGCCTCGCTGGCAGGCTCGGCTTCATCCTGCCGGATGAAGCTGTAGGGCATCGGCGTGCCCGGCACACGGAAAACGACGCGCCCGTCCTCAATCGTGCCCTGTTCGCGATAGGTCAGGCTGTTTCCAAGCGCCCGTATGCTGGCAAATATCCGCATCTGCGTGCCCGACTGGGCCGTGATGAGGCAGGTTTCCGGATCAACCGCGAAATAATACCCGGCATGGGCGGCATCCCTGCGCTCCGCCAGACAGGTGTCGGGATAGCCAATCAGGTCATCCGTCGAAAGCTCCATGAAGGCACCCGGCTCTGCCGCCCGCCCCGCATAGGGCTCCGGATCGCGAAAAGTGAAGAAGTCAAAGCCGGTTACAAGCCCGTCTGCATCGGTGCGCACCGCCCAGATACGCTGGCGGCTGATCGCGCCTTCGGGCCCGCCACTGCGCCATTCCAGATACAGCACATGATCCCCGATCTGCGGCGCATCGACTTGCGTGTGGACGATATGCTGATGATCGAGCCACTCCGTCGCGCCGCCTGCCTCCGGCTCGCGGTGCAAAGACGGATCAGCCCGGTTCCACTGGGCCTCGTTGGAAAACTCACCCGACAGAAAGCCCGTCACATGGGCGGCACTGCCATATTGAGGAGCGGTTTCGGCGGCTGGCGCAGCGTCTTCCTGCGGTGCCGCAACCGGTTCGGCCTGAACAGCGGCAAGGGCCATCATGACGGCAAGCAACATCGGCAAATCCCCAAATGTCTCGAATGAGCGCGAGCGCCCGATTGCACCACTTTCAGCGCCCCGATGGCAAGCACGCCCCATCGGGTTCGACGCGAAATGTCCTGACAAAGGCTGACGCGTTTGTACCGGCCTGTGCTATGAGCGCTGGCAGTATTGACGCCTTCTGGAGTGTGCCCTTGACCGGAGCCGATGACGAGACCGGCCTTGAAACGGCGGCCCCGCGCTATGTCTGGCTGGCCGAAACGCTGAAAAAGCGTATCGCGGCCGGCGATCCGCCGGTCGGAAAGCTCCTGCCGACCGAGCATGCCTTGTGCGAAACCTATAATGTGTCCCGCCATACGGCGCGCGAGGCGTTGCGCCTGCTGGCGGAAGCCGGCCTCATCGTGCGCCGCCGCGGAGCGGGAACGCTCGTCATCGCAACGGAAAGCAAGGCCGCCTTCGCCCAGCGCCTCGGCAATGTCGACGATCTGATGCAATACGCGCGCGATGCGCGCCTGACGCCTGAATCCACCACCATGGTAGCGCTGGAATCCCAGCTTGCGCGCGCGCTGGGCGTCGCGCCGGGGGGTGAATATATGCGCGTCTCGGGCCTGCGCGCGGTGCCGGGCGAACCGGCCATCGCCTATACCGACATCTATATCCGCGCCGATCTCGCCCCGCCGGTGGAGAAGCTGGTGGAGATGAACGGGCTCATCATCGAGTGGATTGCCAGTGTGCGCGGCGTTGCGACCGCGCGCGTCGATCAGGCCATCCTTGCCGGTGCCATGACCGAGCGCGAGGCGGCAAGCCTGGGATGCGAAGCAGGCGCAGCGGCCCTGCGCACCCGGCGGCGCTATTACGACAAGAGCGGACGCGTCATCGCGCTTTCAGACACGGTGCATCCGGGCAATCGCTTCGTCTACGAGATGAGCCTCTTGCGCGAGAGCGAGCACTAGCACCGCTGCTATATCAACCCGCCAAGATCCAGCGCGCCTTCCAGCACGACCGGGCCGGACAGGTGCACATGGTCGTTGGCGTCCCAGCGCACAGGCAGATCGCCGCCATCGGCCTGTATAACCACCTCACGGCCTGTCAGCCCGCGCCGGTGAGCTGCCACCAGAGCCGCGCAGGCGCCCGTGCCACAGGCCTGCGTCAGGCCGGCACCGCGCTCCCAGACCTTCAGCCTGATGGCGTCGCGATTCAGCACCTGCGCAAACCCGGCATTTACTCGTTCGGGAAAGAGCGGGTCATGTTCGGCAACCGGGCCGATTGTGGTCACGGGCAATCCGTCCAGATCGTCAACGAAGAAGACGGCATGGGGATTGCCCATCGACACGGCACCGGGACCTTCCAGCGCTCCGCCTGAAGGCAGAGGCAGCGCATAATCCAGCTGGATCGTATCCATGGCCCGGGACAGGGGGATGTCCTGCCAGTTCAGACGGGGCTGTCCGAGATCAATTTCGACAGCGCCGCCTGCCAGCCTGCGTGCACCGAGCACGCCGCCTTGGGTGGCAAGGGTCAGCCGGGAGCGGCTTTCATCCTCAAAGATCAGCCAGGCTGCTGCCCGCGTGCCGTTGCCGCACGCCCCGACCTCACCGCCATCGGCGTTCCACACGCGCAAGGCCGCGTCAGCAACGCCATGATCCTCGATACCCATGATCTGGTCGAAAGGGTGGCGGCGGTGCAGGGCCTTGACCGTGTCAGCTGACAGCCGGAGCGGCCCGGCGTGCGTGCGCGCGTCGAGAACGATGAAGGCGTTTCCCGCCCCGTTCATGGCAAAGGCTTTCATGGCCTTGGCGATACGCCTGCGGGCCGCGCGCCGCAAGGGGCAAGCGCGCAGTGGCGAGGTTTCGAGTTTGTAATGTAGCAGGCTTTGACGCAGGCCCCCTTGCAGCGTTCAATGGAGCACCTTTTTTACCTGGGGGTATATGAAGTCCATGAACATGCACAAAGCCGCCCTTCTGGCGGCCAGCTCGGCCTTGATGCTGGCTGCCTGCGAACCCGCCGGCAATGGAGATGACGCCGTGAATCCATCCACGCCGGCCGATACGTCTGAAACGGCCGCTGGCACGGAGACGAGCGGGCCGGACGCCGAAGCGCGCGCACTGAACGCCTCGATCCAGTCCGGCTCGGAGGAATTGCTGTGGCTGGAAGAGGTCGAGGGCGAGGAGGCGCTGGCCTTTGCTGCCGCCCAGAACGAACGCTCTCTGGGCCATTTGCAGGCAGACCCGCGCTATCAGCAATTGTTCGACAGTGCGCTCGAAGTGCTCGAGAGCACGGATCGCATTCCCTATGTTTCGGTGCGCGGCGGCGAATTATGGAATTTCTGGCAGGACGCCGAGAACACGCACGGCCTGTGGCGCCGTACCACGCTGGAAAGCTACGAGACCGTCAATCCCGAATGGGATGTGGTGCTCGACCTTGATGCGCTCGCAGAGGAAGAGGGGCGCAACTGGGTCTGGCGCGGTTCGTCCTGCCTGTCGCCGGAATACCGCCGCTGCATCCTGACGCTGTCCGATGGCGGCTCTGACGCCGCTGTGCGCCGCGAATGGGACATGGAAACCCGCAGCTTCGTCGAAGGCGGGTTTGAAATCCCCGCCACCAAGGGCTCGACCACCTGGATCGACGAGAACACGCTTCTGATCGCCACGGCGCTGGAAGCCGACGAGACGACAACCTCGGGCTATCCCTTCGTGGTCAAGCGCTGGACGCGCGGCACCCCGATCGAGGAGGCCGAAGTGGTCTTCACCGGCGCTGCGGGCGATGTCGGCGTATGGCCGGCCCGCTTTGAGCAGGCCGACGGCACCTACTACCTCATGGCAACGCAGGCCGAGACCTTCTTTGAAAGCGTCTACTGGCTGCTGCCGGATGATGCGCGGGGCGAGCCTGTCCGCCTGACCCTGCCGCGCCGCGTCAGCCCGCAAGCCCTGTTCGGTGACCAGCTCATCTTCTCGATCGAGGAAGAATGGACCCCGGCTGAAGGCGGCGAGACCTATCCGCAAGGCGCGGTCCTGTCGCTGTCCATGTCGGAACTGGCCGCAACGGGTGAACTGCCCGCGATCGAGACCGTCTTCGTGCCCGGCGAGCGCCAGTCGGTCGGCGGCTTCTCTGCAACCGCCAACCATCTTCTGGCCGTTATCAACGAGAACGTCGTGGGCGGTCTTTATGTCTTCGAGCGTGGCGAAAATGGCTGGGAACGCCGCCAGATCGAGACGCCGGAAAACACCTCCGTGTCCATCGTGACAGCAGACGACCAGTCCGACCTCGCCTATGTCTCGGCGCAAGGCTATCTGACGCCGAACACGCTCTACCGGGTGAGCGAGGACGCTGCGTCGCTGACCCCCGCCCGCTCCATGCCAAGCTGGTTCGACACCGAAGGGCTGGAGGTTGAACAGCGTGAAGCCACGAGCGCTGACGGCACGCAGATCCCCTACTTCATCATCCACAACCCGGAACGCACCGGCGCGGAGCCGGGCCCGACCCTGCTCTATGCCTATGGCGGTTTCCAGGTCAGCCTGAACCCGTCCTATTCGGGCACGATGGGCCGTCTCTGGCTGGAAAATGGCGGCACCTATGTCCTGGCCAATATCCGCGGTGGCGGCGAGTTCGGCCCGGCCTGGCACCAGGCGGGCCTCACCACCAACCGCCAGCGCATCTATGACGACCTGATCGCGGTGGCCGAAGCCCTCGTCGAGGACGGCGTTACCACTACCGACCAGCTCGGCGTGATGGGCGGTTCCAATGGCGGCCTTCTGACCGGCGTGATGTACACCCAGCGGCCCGACCTGTTCGGCGCCGTCATCAGCCAGGTGCCGCTTCTGGACATGATGCGCTTCCACACCATGCTGGCCGGTGCCAGCTGGCAGGCTGAATACGGCTTCCCGGACGAGAACCCCGACGAGCGCGCCTTCCTGCGCTCGATCTCGCCGCTTCACAATGTGAACCCGGACCGGGACTACCCGCCGCTCTTCCTGCTCACCTCGACCAAGGATGACCGGGTGCACCCGGCCCATGCCCGCAAGATGGCCTATCTGACCGACACGCTCGGCCTCGACATGCTCTATTACGAGAACATGGAAGGCGGCCACTCGGCGGCGGCAAACCTGCGCGAGACGGCCAACCGGCTGGCGCTGGAATACACCTTCCTCATGCAGAACCTGATGGACGGGGAAGAGTAGGCACTTGCGATCCAGTCGCCTGAAATGAGAAACCCCGCCGGACCAGTCCGGCGGGGTTTTTGTCGTCAGCGGGCCACGGCCACCCTACCCCATGGTCGGGATGATGAAGGACTGGTCGGAAATCTCGCCCGTGGGCCAGCGCTGGGTCACGGTCTTGATCTTGGTGAAGAAGCGCACCCCTTCCATGCCGTGCTGGTTGGCGTCGCCGAAGGCAGAGCGCTTCCAGCCGCCAAAGGTGTGATAGGCGACCGGCACCGGGATTGGCACATTGATGCCGACCATGCCGACATTCACCTTGGAGGCGAACTCGCGCGCAGCAAGCCCGTTACGCGTGAAGATGGCAACGCCATTGCCATACTGGTGCGCGCTGGGCAGGCGTGCTGCCTCTTCCAGATCCTTCGCCCGCACGACCTGCAGGACGGGACCAAAGATTTCTTCCTGATAGGAGCGCATGTCCGGGCGAACGCGATCGAAGAGCGACGGACCGACAAAGAAACCTTTCTCATGGCCCTGCAGTTCGAAGCCGCGTCCGTCAATGAGAAGCTCGGCGCCCTCTTTCACACCCATCTCGATATAGCTTTCGATCCGGGCCTTGTGGGCGGCGGTCACGACGGGGCCGTAAACGGCGTCCGGGTCGAGCGAGTGGCCGGGCTTGAGATTCTCGATTTCCGGGATCAGGGCTTCGATCAGCCTGTTGGCGGTTTCCTCGCCGACCGGCACCGCGACAGGCAGCGCCATGCAGCGCTCGCCGGCCGAACCGAAGGCGGAACCGACAAGATCCTTGACGACCTGATCCATGTCCGCGTCGGGCATGACGATGCCGTGGTTCTTCGCCCCGCCCATGGCCTGCACGCGCTTGCCGTTTTCTGCGCCTTTCACATAGACGTACTGGGCGATATCGGAGGAGCCCACAAAGCTGACGGCCTTGACGTCCGGGTGCTCCAGAATGGCATCCACCACTTCCTTGTCGCCATGCACGACATTGAGAACGCCATCGGGCAGGCCCGCCTCGCGCATCAGCTCGGCAAGGCGCAGCGGCACGGACGGGTCACGCTCGGACGGCTTCAGGATGAAGGCATTGCCGCAGGCAATGGCAACGCCGAACATCCACATCGGGATCATGGCCGGGAAGTTGAACGGGGTGATACCCGCCACCACGCCCAGCGGCTGACGCATGGAGTAGACGTCGATTCCAGGGCCGGCACCTTCCGTGTATTCACCCTTCAGCAGATGCGGCACTCCGCAGGCAAACTCGATCACTTCAAGCCCGCGCTGGATATCGCCCTTGGCATCGGCAACCACCTTGCCGTGCTCTGATGCGAGCAGGCGGGCAAGGTCTTCCATATTCTCCTCGACCAGCGCCTTGAAGCGGAACATGACGCGGGCGCGGCGCTGCGGATTGGTCGCGGCCCAGTCGAGCTGAGCTTCCTTCGCGATCTCCACCGCGTGGGCGAGCTCTGCCTTCGTCGCCAGCGGCACGCGGGCCTGAACCTCGCCGGCGCTCGGATCAAACACATCGCCAAACCGGTCCGAATTGCCAGCTTCGTGGCGTCCCTTGATGAAGTGCGGAACGGTGCGGATATCAGCGCTCATGGATAGGGTCCTCCTTGCGCGGCGAACGGGCTTGCCCGCCCGCGCCTGTTATCTTGTGGCGTCGGATTAGCCGTTGCGGGCCGCGAAGTCGAGGCAGCGGGCGCTGTTCTAGCGATTGCGTTCCAGCCGCACGCGCACACCGTCACCGGTTGTGCCCTGCCACTGGCGTTCGCCGCCCCCCGGCTCGCCGGCAAAAACGGTTTCGCCCGCCGGATCGACAAGGACGAGACGGCCCGATCCTTCTTCTTCAAACTGCCAGAACATGGCGTCGCTCAAGGCAAGCTCGCAATCGGGCGATACGGCCGCCAGCCCGGCAGCGCCGCTCATCATCGCCATGGCACCGGAGGGACGCCGCGCCGGCGGCATCAGCACAAGGCTGCACTGCGCGCCCGCTTCGCTGACCGCCGCATAGTTTCCGGCAATGGCCGCGCCTTGCGGCGTCTGGGCGGCAAGCATCAGGATCAGGACAAGGCTCATCGGGCAGTTTCCCTCAAACACGCATTGGCGGCAGCCTAGCCTGCTGGTCCGCTTTCGTCGCCCCCCGGCCTGCGGAGAAGCGGATCAGCTCTCTGGAAATTGCCTGCGCGTGCGGTTGGCGAGCGCCACGAGGGACAACATGACGGGCACCTCTACCAGCACACCCACAACGGTTGCGAGCGCCGCACTGGCCAACGAGACGCGCCTTGCCCTGTTCCGCGCACTGGTGGCGGCGGGACCGGACGGGCTTTCTGCAGGCGCGCTGGCGACCCATGCAGGCATTTCGCCGAGCAATCTGACCGCCCATATGACCATTCTAACCCATGCCGGAATGGCCGAAGGCCGCCGGGCCGGGCGTAACCGGCTCTATGCAGCCAATCTGCCAGCGACAGCCCGCCTTGTCGGCTTTCTCATCGCCGATTGCTGCGGCGGCCATCCCGGGCTTTGCCACTCGGTTTCAAAACAGCTCGCCGCGTGCGCCAAAGACGCTTGCAACTAGCCTGCACTCACGCGAACTCTAGGCGCGATGAGCCAGTATCCTGCCGACCTCTATCCGGTTCCGCCCGTACCGCCGCAATCGGCTAAGGAACTTGTCGATCAGCTGATCGACGAGCGGGCGCCGCGCCTGCGCAAGCATCCTCGCCTGTGGAATGTGATACGCCCTGTGGCCGGCGCGATGATGGGCTATCACGATGCCATCCGCATGGTGGAGATCGTCCGCCCGATGCGGGCCCGCCAGGCCTTCGACTGGGCGGCCGGGTATCTGGACCTGACCGTAAATGCGCATGGCCTTGATGCCATCCCGGATACCGGCCCTGTCGTGATCATCGGTAACCATCCCGGCGGCATTGCCGACGGGATTGCGCTCTGGCAGGCCATCCGCGAGAAGCGCCCCGATCTGTGCTTCCTTGCCAATCGCGATGCACTGCGTGTCTGTCCGGGGCTTGAAGACATGCTGATCCCCGTGGAGTGGCGCAAGAACGAGCGCAGCCGCGCCAATGCCCGCGACACGCTGAAAGGTTCCATGGAGGCGCTCAATCAGGGCCGCTGCCTCGCCATCTTTCCATCAGGGCGTATGGCGCGCTGGCGCTGGAAGAACTGGGGTCTGGTGGAGGAGCCGTGGGCACCGACTGCCATATCGCTCGCCCGCCGCTTCAACACGCCGGTGGTAACGCTGGGCGTACGCCAGTCCATGCCTGTCGCATTCTATGCGCTCGACCAGATCCACGAGGAATTGCGCGACATCACGCTGTTCCACGGACTGATGCGCCAGCGCGGGAAGACTTATCGATTACGCTTTTCCGATCCCGTTCCCGCCCGCGACATTCCCGGCAGCGAGGCTGAAGCCACCGCCCTGATCCTGAAACAGGCCGAAGCCCTTGCCTGGGGGCGGTAAGCGAAAGCATCGCCAGAAGATCGCCGGGGCCGATTTCGTTTGTCGCGCGAGGTATGTTCTTCTACAATCTTACCGAGATTGGAGAGGGTTTCATGCTATCCAGAATTGCACTTGTTTCAGCCGCCCCAGCGATCGCGCTGTGCGCCTGCGCGACATCCACGCGGGTGGATTTTGGCGGCGTATTGAACCCCGCTGCGGTGCCCGCTGACGCAGTCGCATGTGCCGATTCAGCGTGGGAGCCCGGTGAACGCGTTGCACCGGTCTACCCGCAGGCCATGTCGAGGTTTTTCTACGCTGCCCAGTCGGAGTACAGCCTGCAGGCGCTCCAGTTTGCCTTCGACATCGACGAAACAGGGTCGACCAGAAACATCCGTTTGGTCGAGCCGTTGGCCTATACCCGCCACGCCACGATGCGCGAAGCGATACTGGTGTCGGCCGAAGCCATCGCCCAGTGGCGATATGACGCTGAAGGCGAGGCTCGCTACGCGACCGGATGCGCCACCCAGATGAATTTCATCTACGAAGACACACCCGAGCCATCATGAAAAAGCCCCGGCAGATTGCTCTGCCGGGGCCAATCTCATGCCAGCAAGGCCGGACGCCTAGTAGCGGTAGTGCTCGGCCTTGAACGGGCCTTTCTGCTCCACGCCGATATAGTCGGCCTGCTCCGGGCTCAGCACGGAGAGTTTGGCACCCAGCTTGTCCAGATGCAGCGCCGCCACCTTCTCGTCGAGGTGCTTGGGCAGGATGTAGACCTGGTTCTGGTACTGGTCGCCGCGCGTCCAGAGCTCGATCTGGGCCAGCACCTGGTTGGTGAAGCTGGCGCTCATGACAAAGCTCGGGTGGCCGTTGGCATTGCCCAGGTTCACAAGGCGGCCTTCGGAGAGAAGGATGATCTTGTGGCCTTCGGGGAACTCCACCAGATCAACCTGCGGCTTCACATTGGTCCACTGGAAGTTACGCAGGGCCTCGACCTGGATCTCGTTGTCGAAATGGCCGATATTGCACACGATCGCCATGTTCTTCATGGCGCGCATGTGGTCGACCGTGATGACGTCCTTGTTGCCGGTGGCGGTGACGACGATGTCGACCTGGCCGATCACGTCTTCGAGGCGCTCGACCGCATAGCCGTCCATGGCCGCCTGCAGGGCGCAGATCGGGTCGATCTCGGTGACAGACACGCGGCAGCCGGCCGAGCGCAGGGATTCCGCTGACCCCTTGCCGACATCGCCATAGCCGCAGACGAGCGCCGTCTTGCCGGCCATCATCACGTCGGTGCCGCGGCGGATCGCGTCCACCAGGCTTTCACGGCAGCCATAGCGATTGTCAAACTTCGACTTGGTGACGCTGTCATTGACGTTGATCGCGGGGAATGCGAGCTCGCCACGCTTGGCCATCTGG
>NZ_JBQLZR010000063.1:0-2058 GCF_052168375.1 Glycocaulis sp. | reverse complement strand
TACCCCTGTTATTGCTGAGGCTGCGGGCCAAGGCGGCGCATGTCACGGGAACAGAACCAACTTCCCCGGTGCGCCACCTCAACCCGCTAAGCTATTGCATAGCCTCAGCTTTCTCACGAGCTGGAGCGAGCGTAGAACATGGCGGCAGGGGCTATTCCACTGCCTTCAACCATCGGTACAGCACGTCGAGCGGGTATCCTGACCCGTAGCTGTGTCCTACACCCTCGGTGGCCCAGCCGCCGATCTGATCGACGATGTCGGCAGGACACTCGACCGCCCGCAGCCGGTCCCTCAGCGAGTGTCTGAAGCTGTGCATGGTCGTGTTCTTCGGCACCTTCGGCTTCATCCATTTGTTCAGCGCGGCGCTGGCGGAGTTGGCATTGGCCCTGTCCAGTGTGGTGTAGCTGGGGAACGCGAAAGGGCTGTCAGGAGAGCTGTCCTTGATCCTTTGAGCTGCCCACAGGGAAGCTCCGACGAGCGGGACCTTGCGGGAGCTGCCCGAGGTCTTGAGCCTGCGCCACGGATGCTCCCTGACGACCACATGTGGGACCTCGTCCTCCAGACGCAGATCGTCCTTGAGCAGACCCACGGCTTCAGCCAGCCGCAGCCCCGTGTCCGAGACCAAGGCGACAATCCAGCGTCGCTCGTCATCGAGCTTGCGGCACTCTCCTTGCAGGCTGCGGATGGTGCCGAGCGGGATCGGCTCGCGACCCTCAACGCCAGCGGTGCGGTCATAGTAGACCTTGCCGAAGGGGTTGCTCAACTCGACCCCGATCTCGCTGGCCGCGAAGTTGATGACAGAGCGCACGGTGGCGATGATCCGCGTGATGCTGCTGCCAGCCAGTTCCCGCTTCAGGAGGTCGTCGCGGAAGGCGTTCGCGTCAGACTTCGTGTAGGCAGTGATGTCCTTGTCGCCGCACACGTCGATGACATAGCCGCAGCAACGCTCGGTGGTGCGCTGGAAGGTCACACCTCGGCCCTGGCCCTTCAGCCGCAGGTAGATGCCAACCGCCTCCGAGAGCTTCACCGTGTCGGGGGACACTTCGACCGGCGACCAAGCCGTAGGTGCCGCGTTCACGTTCTGCGCCATCCTGAGCAGGTTCTTGCCCGGCAGGTCGCTGTCCTTCAGACGCAGGTGATACCAGAACTCATCGAGCTTCTGGGCCGCTCTGAGGGCGCGTGACGACGCTACAGATGGGGACCTTGTCCGCAGCGAATAGCTGATTTTCGGTGACTTGTAGTGCTGCTGCAGGTCTTTCGGGACGCGTCTGCAGAAGTAGTAGACGCCCTGCTTCGTGAAGGTGTGGGGTGCTTCCCTGTTCTCCGCCATGTTCTACGCTCGCTCCAGCTCGTGAGAAAGCTGAGGCTATGCAATAGCTTAGCGGGTTGAGGTGGCGCACCGGGGAGGATTCGAACCCCCGACCCCTTGATTCGTAGTCAAGTACTCTATCCAACTGAGCTACCGGTGCGTGGGGCGTGCATGTAACCGCCCCGGCCGGGCAGCGCAAGGGGTTTCCCGGTCGCCCCGCCGCTCAGGCGGCGAGGCCATGCGGCAGGTGGATCGCGAAGACCGTGCCCTCGGGCCCGGTGCGCACCAGCTCCAGCCGCCCGCCATGGCCGCGCACGATCTCGGCGGCGATGGCGAGGCCGAGGCCGGTGCCGCCCTTGCGCGCGCCGCCGTGGAACGGCTTGAACAGGTGGTCGAGCGCCTTCTGCGGGAGGCCGGGGCCTGTGTCGGCAACCTCGATGCACCACCCGCTCTCGCCCTCGGCGCCGCGGATCGCGATGGCGCCCGTTCCGCCGGCCGCGGAGATGGCCTGCCGCGCGTTGCGCACGAGGTTCGAGAGGACGCGGTGAAGCTGCTCGGGATCGGCGCGCAGGACGAGCCCGGCGGGGATGTCGCAGGACCAGTCGATGCCGCACTCCTCGCCCGCCGTCAGCCGCTCGTTCTCGATCACGTCCTCGGCCATGTCGCGCAGGCGGACCCGGTCGAGCTTGGGCGAAGGCTCCTCCGCACGGCCGAAGGCGAGCGTCGCCTCGGTCAGGTTCACCGCGCGG
>NZ_JBQLZR010000062.1:0-5120 GCF_052168375.1 Glycocaulis sp. | reverse complement strand
AACGAACAATTCAAAACATGCCGGAACATGGGGCACCTCCTAATCTGGGAGTGCCTTTAGCGCTGCCGGGGTCAATGCAGGATTAATCAAGTTTCCAGTTCGGAGGGCCAGGCGACTGGTGGCGAACTCCAATTTAACCAGCCGTTAAATTTTCAGGCGCACGAGTTCGCATTCGAATTGATAAAGCAACTAGGAACGTTGATTCTGATCAATTCAATCAATGAGGCAAGAAATGCTGTCTAAATTAAACATAGCAAGCAAGATCGTAATCATTATCGGCGTAATGGGCATGGCTGCCACTGGAATTACGATGTTGTCGATGAGCAGCCTCCAGGCATTGAGCTCATCCGCTTCACACATCAACACAGCAGCGCACGAGATTCGCGTTGCAGGGCGCATAAACGAAGGATTCATCGCCTTACGCCGCGCTGAATACATGGCGACGACCGACAGGACTCACCTCGCCGAAGCGCAGGAGATTGCCCGCACGGTCACGGCCTCGGTTGCACAGGGCTTCGCCGACCTGCGTGCTATCGCTTACGGCGAATTGCTCGATCAGGTGATCGATGCGGAGAACCAGTTCAACGCCTAAGCCAGCCGGGTGCAGGCAACGCTCGATCTCGCGTCGCGCGAACTGGAAGGTAATGTCGGCACTGGCCGCGAGGCGATACTCGAACAGGTTGATGCCAACCGCGCGCTCGTACTGACGGCAAATGCGCAGATCAGCGAGCTTCTCGACAGCCTCGATACAACGGCGGCGCAGACCTATCTCGACGCCTCCGAGCTGGCAGATCAGCGCCAAATCCTGATGTTGACCCTCGCCGTCCTCGGAACGATTGCCGGCATCGCAGTCGGCATGTTCATCGCGCGCTATGGGATTTCCCGGCCGCTGCAAGCCGTCATGGCCGATCTGAGAACCATGCTCGATGGCAATCTGACGATTGAGGTGCCCAGCGCCAGGCGCAAGGACGAGATTGGTGATCTTGGACGTGTCGCGCTGTATTTCCGTACCCAGTTGCAAAAGGCGCGCGAAGACGAGGCAGAGGCGCAAAAGCTTGAAAACGAGCGCCGCCGCAAGGAACGCACCGAGCAGATGAATCGTCTGGCCGACGAGTTCGAGCGGGCGGTTGGCGAAGTCGCTGCCGAGGTGAATGCTTCGGCCAGCCAGCTTCTGGCCAACGCTTCGGCCATGGCCGCCATAGCCGAAGAGACCAACCGCCAGTCTGCCTCGGTATCAGCCGCCGCCGAGCAGGCCAGCGCCAACGTCCAGTCCGTCGCCGGCGCAACCGAGGAATTCTCCGCCAGCATCGGCGAAGTGACTGAACAGATCACCCGCACCCGCGAGCAGGCCCACGGCGCCCTCAAACAGGCGCAAGTGTCCGCCGAAGCCATGGCGCGGCTGAGCAATGTGGTCAGCACGGTGGCATCGGTGACAGAGCTGATCTCCTCCATTGCTGAGCAGACCAATCTGCTGGCACTCAACGCCACGATCGAAGCTGCCCGGGCGGGCGAAGCCGGTAAGGGCTTTGCCGTAGTGGCAAGCGAGGTCAAGGCACTGGCCGAACAGACGGCCCGCGCGACGAGCGACATCTCCGCCAAGATCGGGGACATGCAGACCGCTGCCGACGATTCCATCCAGTCTGTCGATGCGATCACCCGTCAGGTATCGGCCATTTCGGAGCGGTCCGAAGGCATTGCTGCAGCGGCAGAGGAACAGCGCGCGACGACCCATGAAATCGCCCGCAACATCGCCGAGGCGGCCACCGGCACCGGCGAGGTCACGTCCTCGCTTTCGGGCATCGTGCAGGCATCCAACGATACCGGGCGGGCCAGCAACGAGGTGCGCCTCGCGGCTGCGTCACTCTCCAATCAGACCCGCCTGCTCGACGAGAAGCTCAAGGCCTTCCTGACAACAGTCAGGGCTGCCTGATAAGGTCCGATGATAGCGCTGCCCGCACGTGAAACGCTGCGGGCAGCGAGCCGGTCCGCTTACTCCGCGGCCGCCCGGATGGCGGCTGCCGGTTTCAACGCATCGGAAATCTGGAAAGCCATTTCAAGGGCTTGATCCGCATTCAGACGCGGGTCGCAATGGGTGTGATACCGGCTTGAAAGGTCGGCTTCGGACAGATGCCCTGCCCCGCCGACACATTCGGTCACATCCTGACCGGTCATCTCGAAATGAACGCCGCCCGGCTCTGCGCCTTCGCTGCGCACCACCTCGATAAAGCTCTTCAGCTCCGAGAGGATGTGGTCAAAGGCGCGAGTCTTGTAACCATTTCCGGCCTTTATCGTATTTCCGTGCATCGGATCACACGACCAGACCACGTTGCGTCCTTCGGCGACGACCTTGCGCACCAGCGGCGGCAATCCGGCCTCGACCTTGCCCGCGCCCATGCGGGCGTAGAGCACGAGACGGCCGGCCTCGTTTCGTGGATTCAGCAGATCAATCAACCGGATAAGCTCATCCGGGTCGAGCGAGGGACCGCACTTGAGCCCGATCGGGTTTTCCACGCCGCGGCAATACTCGACATGGGCTCCGTCTGGCTGGCGGGTTCTGTCCCCGATCCAGATCAGGTGCGCGGACGTGCCATACCAGCGGCCCGACTGCGTCTCCATGCGCGTCATCGCTTCTTCGAACGGCAAGTGAAGCGCCTCGTGAGAGGTATAGAAATCAACGCCTTCCAGTGACGGGGCGGCATCCGCCGTCACGCCGCAGGCCCGCATGAAGGAGAGTGCCTCGGTGATGCGGTCGGCATATTCCTGATAGCGCTCACCAGCCGGGCTATCCGACAAGAATTCCAGCGTCCACTGGTGCACATTGTGCAGATCGGCATAGCCGCCAGAGGCCAGCGCACGCAGGAGATTGAGCGTCGAAGCCGACTGGTCATAGGCCCGCACAAGGCGCTGCGGATCGGGCACCCGCCCCTCAGGCGTGAACGCCATATCGTTAATGGAATCACCGCGATAGGACGGCAACTCCACGCCATCGATGACCTCTGTATCGCTCGAACGCGGCTTGGAAAACTGGCCGGCTATCCGGCCGACTTTTACCACCGGTTTTGCAGCGGCGAAGGTCATCACCACCGCCATCTGCAACAACACGCGGAAAGTATCCCGGACGTTGGCCGCGGAAAACTCCTTGAAACTCTCCGCGCAATCCCCGCCTTGCAGCAGGAAGGCCTGACCGGCCGCAACATTGGCGAGCTGGCGGCGCAGACGGCGGATCTCGCCGGCAAACACAAGCGGAGGACGGCGCGCAAGCTCAGCCTCGACCGCTTCAAGTGCAGCCCTGTCCGGATAGTTCGGCAGCTGCAGGGCTTTGCGGGACCTCCAGCTCGACGGGTTCCATCCACTCATGGCGCTTCTTTCAATTCGGGCGGGATCCATTTTTTCCGCATGGTTACAAGCTCTTCGGCAACAGTTGGGTGCACCGCGCAGGTGGCATCAAACTGCTCCTTGGTCAGCCCGGCCTTCACAGCAATGCCGACGGCCTGGATGATCTCCGGTGCATCATCGCCCACAATGTGCACGCCGAGAACCCTGTTCGTGCCGCGCTGCACAATCATCTTCATCAGCATGCGCTCCGGATTGGCCCCCAGCATACCCTTCATCGGCCGGAACACGCTCTTGTAGATGTCGACATCCCCATGCAGGCGGCGCGCATCCGCCTCGCTCAGGCCCACGGTGCCGACCGGCGGCTGGGTGAAGACGGCGCTCGCGATATTCTCGTGATCATAGGCAGTTGGCGTGCCGCCAAAGGCGGTTTCGGCAAAGCAGACCGCCTCGCGGATCGCGACAGGCGTCAGGTTCACCCGGTCCGTTACGTCGCCGACGGCATAGATATGCGGCACGCTGGTGCGCGAATATTCATCGACCTTCACCACGCCGCGCTCGCCCGTCTCGACACCTGCCTTCTCAAGGCCGAGCCCCTTGGTGTGAGGATCGCGGCCAATGGCGAACACCACCACGTCGACCGGGCAGACATCACCATTCTTCAGATGAACCGTGCGGGTGCCATCGTCGTTTTCTTCAATCTTTTCAAACACAGTATGGGTGATCACCCGCACGCCGGAGGCTTTGAGTCCCTCGTGCACGAACTCGCGCACATCATCGTCAAAACCACGCAATACCGTGTCGCGGCGATAGACCAGCGTCACCTCGACACCCATGCGGGCGAATACTTGCGCAAACTCGCAAGCTATGTAGCCACCGCCCGCGATCAGCATGGATCTGGGCAGGCTGGGCAGGTGGAACAGCTCATCTGACGTGATGGCCAGCTCAACACCCTCCAGCCCGTCATGGACGTTGGGCCGTCCTCCTGTTGCGATGAGGATAGTCTTTGCGGTTATCCGGCGCCCGGAGGATTTTAGCTCTAGCGTGTGCTCATCAACGAATTCGGCGCGCTCGGAGATCAGTTCAACGCCCGCATTGGCAAGGTTCTTCGCATAAATGCCGGACAACCTGTCCACCTCTGCATTCATGGCATCGCGAAAGGCAGGCCAGTCAAATTCCGGCGCGCCCACATCCCAGCCATAGGCCTTGGCCAGCTCGAATTGCTTTTTGAAGCCAGAGGCATAGACCATGAACTTTTTCGGGACACAGCCGCGGATGACGCACGTTCCGCCCGGCCGGTGCTCCTCGGCCACGGCAACCTTATGGCCCTTCATGGCGACCAGGCGCGACGCCCTTACGCCGCCAGACCCTGCCCCGATGGTGAAAAGATCATAGTCAAATTCGGCCATAGGATCAGATGCCCCGTTTTATAGGTTCGAAACCCCGCAAATGCGGTATGCGGACCCCGATTCATAGGTGCGGAGCGCCCGGTTTCACATGTGGCAAAACCGCCACACCGGGCCCGGCCGAAGGAGCCGTGGACCTGTCCCCGCGATCTGTCCGCATTTTCGGGTGGATGGGCGGACCTCTCCCTTACTCTCGTCGTTCCCGCGCAGGCGGGAACCCAGAGCGATTGATCAACGCCCTTGCCCTTCAATCACTGGATGCCCGCCTGCGCGGGCATGACGCGATAAGAAGAGACTGGACGTCTATCATGGCGAACTGGGTCTCCCGTCGGGGCGGGAGACCCCGGTGGAAAGGCCTACCGGCAAAAAAGCAATACCCCT
>NZ_JBQLZR010000061.1:0-5270 GCF_052168375.1 Glycocaulis sp. | reverse complement strand
CCTGCCCACGGGCAGCCCGTGCCACGACATCGAACCAAAGCGCCATGAACAGGTCGAACCGGTCATCAAGCACCATGCGTTCCAGATGATCCGCCAAAGCGCTCGGCGCGAGAGGCTTCGCAACACGCTGCGCATCCAGCTGAGCTTCCAGACGGGCCGCTGTTGCAAGCAGACCCGCCTCTATCGCCGCATCACGCGTACCGAAATAATAAATCAGCATCCGGTCGCTTAGCCCGGCCCCGCTGGCAAGCGGTCGCAGGCTTGCCGCATCGAGCCCGTGCGTCAGCAGATAATCGGCCAGACGCTCAGCCAGTGTTTCACGCTTGCCTTGCGCGGCGCGCGTGTGGCCATTCTGATCAGCCACGGCGCCATCCCAGCCGTCCGCGAACGCCATGGAAGACCAGATATACCGCGAGCAGCGCCGCCGCCATGCCAAACCACGTCACGGCATAGGCAAAGTGGCGTTCCGGCGGGGTGGCCGTCAGGAAAGCAGGCGGTTCGCCGGTATTCTCAGCCAGCCACCAGCTGTCTGAGAGGACACCCGGTTCAAGGTCCAGCGCCTGCGCCATGCCATCACGGTCAAAGGCATAGAAGGTGCGTTCGGCAGGGTCTGCGGGCGGGGTGAAGGGACCGGGCTCAGCCGGGCGCTCGATACGCCACGCGCTCACAGCCCGGAACGCCCCGCCCGTTTCCAGCAAGGGCTGGAAACCGGTCTCGACGAGCATGATGCCGCCTTCGATGCAGGCAGGTGCCGCCGCGGGCACGAAAATCCGCCAGCCCGGGCTGTTATCGTCCAGCGCACGCCCATACACGCGCACATTTGCGCGGCTCTCGGGTTCGGGCGAGTAGCCTACGGCACGTCCTTCAAACGGTTCGTCGGCGCACAGGGCTTCATCTAGGTCGCGCGCCGGGTTGGCAGCAGCCGTCTGCCAGCGTTGCAGCTCGGCTTCTTTCCAGGCCATGCGCTGGCTTTGCCAGACGCCCAGCGTCAGCAGGAAGGCGAGCGCAGCCAGCGTCAGCACGGTGAGTATCGGCATGGGGCGGAAGTGCATGGGCCGCATCCTTCCAGCGGGACAGGCTAGCTGTCGGTGTCGTCAAGGCGCGCTTCGCGCGCTGAATGATGCCATTGCAGCGCCAGCATGACACCGCGGAACGGGCGCAGAAGCGCAAGGCACAGACCCAGCGACAATGGCAGCCAGAGAACGACATGGAGCCATAGGGGCGGGGTCAGGGCCAACTCGACCGCCAGCGCAAGCGGCACCACGATGAAGCCGGCAATCAGGATAATGAAAACGGCCGGACCGTCTCCGGCATCGGCCGCATCATAGTCGAGTCCGCAGGACTCGCATTCATGCGCAAACTTCAGGAAGCCGGCAAACAGCCTCCCCTCCCCGCACCGGGGACAGCGTCCGCTGATCCCTGCGATGACGGGGTGGGGAGAATGCATGAGCCTGACTACTGGAAGACGACGTAGACGAAGGCGAACAGGAACAGCCAGACCACGTCGACGAAGTGCCAGTACCAGGCAGCCGCCTCGAGGCCGAAATGCTTCTGCGGGGTGAACTGACCCGCCAGCAGGCGCAGGAGGCAAACGGCCAGGAAGACCGTACCGATGATGACGTGCGCACCGTGGAAGCCCGTCGCCATGAAGAAGGAGGCACCGTAGAGATTGCCGCCAAACTCGAAATAGGCGTGGGTGTATTCGTAGGCCTGCACGAGCGTGAACAGCGCACCGAGTGCAACGGTAAGGATGAGACCCCACTTGGCGCCATTGCGGTCACCATGCTGCAGCGCGTGGTGCGCCCAGGTCACCGTGGTGCCAGACAGCAGCAGGATCAGCGTGTTGATGAGCGGCAGGTGGAAGGGGTCGAAGGTTTCGACGCCCGGCGGCGGCCAGCTTTCCCAACCCGAATAGTCGATGCCGATAGCCTCGCCCGTCCAGGTCGCACCGGCGCGCGCATCGTGGAAGATTGCCGCTTCGAAGAAGATCCAGAACCAGCCGGCGAAGAACATGACTTCCGACACGATGAACAGGATCATGCCGTAGCGCAGGCCGATATCGACAACCGGCGTATGGTCGCCGCGCAGTGATTCCTTGATCACATCGCCCCACCAGCCGATCATCGTGTAGACGATGCCGAGGCCGCCAAGGGCGAGAATCCAAGGAGAGCCTTCACGCAGGAGGAAGAAAGCCCAGCTTTCCTCGTCCGTGGACAGGCCGCCCATGTAGATTACCAGGCCGATCGCCAGGATGAACGCGGCCAGCGAGCCGACAAACGGCCACGGGCTCGGATCAACGAGGTGGTAGTCATGTTTGACAGCGCCGCCAGCCATCGGCCTCTCCTGCTCTTCCTTGGGGTCGTTCCAGAGCGCAGCTATAACCGCCCCCAGCCCCCTGATCAATCACATGGCGCGCTGCATTTCAGCCCGCCCAGGCGTAATGCCCTGCCTAGCGTCCGGTAGCCTCCGGCGCACGCTGGGCAAGGTTGCGGGCCCGCGAATCGCTGGCCTCGAAGAAGGTGTATGACAGCGTCACGGTATGGACGTCATCATTGCGGCGCTCTTCATCCATCAGCGGATCGATGAAGAACACCACCGGGACTTCCATGCTTTCGCCCGGGCCAAGCGTCTGCTCGGTGAAGCAGAAGCACTCCAGCTTGGCGAAATACGGCCCCACCTTGAACGGGGTGACATTGTAGGTCGCAATACCGGTGACAGGCGCGTCAGTCGGGTTCGAGACCCGGTAGAAGGCCAGCGCCGTCTCGCCGATCCGCACCGTCATCTCGCGCTGAAGCGGCTCAAACTCCCAAGGGAATCCGCGCGCGCGGCTGGCATCAAACCGTACCGTCACCGTCCGGTCGAGAATCTGGTCGGGGTCGTACTGGGCCACCTGCGTGGTGCCACCATAGCCGGTGACCCGGCAGAACAGGTCGTACAGCGGAACGGCCGCATAGCCCATGCCCACCATGCCCAGCGCCAGGCCGATGCAAATGGCGAGAACTTTCAGGTTTCCGGACAGGGACGGCAGTCGCATTTCAGGTTCAGGCTCCGGCGGAAATATTGCTGCTCAGACGCAGAAGCGTCACAACGAAGATCAGCAGTATAAACGCAATCAAGCTCCAGAATATCGCGACATTGCGCCGCTTGCGGGCCTTTTCCTGCTCCGGCGTAAGGGCGGGCGGCGAAGCGGGTTGTTTGGGATCGGACTGGGTCATGGCTCTCTAGCTCCAGAACCGGGCAAGCGCGACGTAGAGGCCGGCGCCATGCTCGGCAATGAGGGCGGCAAACAGAAGCGCCAGATGGGCGATGGAGAAGGCAAAGAGATCGCGGGCGGCCCGGTCCCCGGCGCGAACCTCGTAAAGCCCGTCCTCATCAGTGCCCGCCTCGCCTGCGCGCGAGTTCAGCACCCGCCAGGAGAGGAAGAGGAAGAGGGCACCGCCCAGAAGCGCTGCACCTGCGTAGATGAGCCCGCCAAGCCCGGTGGCAAGGGGCGCGGCACTGATCGCCACATAGGCGAGCGCATAAATCATGATCTGGCGGCGCGTGGAGGCGGCGCCCCTGGCGACCGGCATCATCGGAATGTTGGCTGCGGCATAATCGCCAGACTTGTAGAGCGCGAGCGCCCAGGAATGCGGCGGCGTCCACAGGAAGATGATCAGGAACAGGATCACAGAATCGAGGCTGATGCTGCCCGTCGCGGCGGCCCATCCAATCATGGGCGGGAAGGCGCCGGCAGCCCCGCCAATGACGATATTCTGGGGCGTCGAGCGCTTTAGCCAGACCGTATAGACCAGCGCATAGAAGAAGATGGAAAACGCCAGAAGCCCTGCGGCGACATAGTTGGCGACAAGAGCCATCAGCGTCACCGAGGCGAGCGTGAACACGCCGCCAAACGTGTAGGCTTCCGATTTGGGCACGATGCCGCGCGCCACAGGGCGCAGGCGTGTGCGGCGCATGACAGCGTCTATATCGCCGTCATAGGCCATGTTGAACGCCCCTGCCGCGCCAGCACCCAGCGCCAGTGCCAGCATGGCAATCGCTGCCGCCAGCATGTTCATGTCGGCTGGCGCCGCAACGAGACCTGCCAGTCCGGTGAAGACGACGAGCGTCATCACGCGCGGTTTCATCAGCGCGATATAGTCAGCGGGCGAGGCTGCGCTTGCAGCCCCGCCCGTGATCGTTTCAGCCGGTTTTTCAGTCACAGACACGCAACTGACCTCTCGTTCGGCAGGAGACCTACTTGATTTTCGGCAGCTCGTTGAACTGGTGGAAGGGCGGCGGAGAGGACAGGGTCCACTCCAGCGTGGTTGCGCCTTCGCCCCACGGATTGGCTTCGGCCTTGCGCTGGCGAAGGATCGATTCGATTAGCAGCACGAAGAAGACCAGCATGCCCACCGCCATGATCGCGTAACCGATCGACGAGACATAGTTCCAGAAGGCAAACGCATCAGGATAGTCCACATAGCGCCGCGGCATGCCTTGCAGGCCGAGGAAGTGCTGCGGGAAGAAGATGACGTTCGCGCCGATGAAGAACAGCCAGAACTGGGTACGGGCGAGGAAGGAGTTGTACTTCACCCCGAACATCTTCTCGTACCAGTAATAGAAGCCGGCAAAGATCGAGAACACCGCGCCGAGCGACAGCACGTAGTGGAAGTGTGCCACCACGTAATAGGTGTCATGAAGCGAGGTCGTCACACCGGCATTGGCCAGCACCACACCCGTCACACCGCCCACGGTGAACAGGAAGATGAAGCCGACAGCCCAAAGCATCGGCGTGCGGAAGCTGATCGAACCGCCCCACATCGTTGCCAGCCAGGAGAAGATCTTGATGCCGGTCGGCACCGCAATGATCATCGTGGCCGCCACGAAATAGGCCTTCAGGTTCACGTCCATGCCGACCGTGTACATGTGGTGCGCCCACACGATGAAGCCGATGAAGCCGATCGCGACCATGGCGTAGGCCATGCCGAGATAGCCGAACACGGGCTTTTTCGAGAAGGTCGACACGATGTGCGAGATCATGCCGAAGCCCGGCAGGATCAGGATGTACACTTCCGGGTGACCAAAGAACCAGAACAGGTGCTGGAACATGACCGGGTCGCCGCCGCCGGCCGGATCGAAGAAGGTCGTTCCGAAATTGCGGTCGGTGATGAGCATGGTCAGCGCAGCAGCCAGAACCGGAACGGCCAGCAGCAGCAGGAAGACGGTGACGAGGATCGACCACACGAACAGCGGCATCTTGTGCAGGGTCATGCCCGGCGCGCGCATGT